>DAINNP010000170.1:0-5232 GCA_036735785.1 Rhodoferax sp.
TGCTCACCACCGCTTCGGGGTTCAGGTGCAGGCGTTGCAGGGTCTCGTTGACCCGTTGTTCCCAGTTCCAGCCGTCCAGCGTTTCGATTTCGCTTTGCATCGCGTCGAGGTCGCCCTCGCCTGCGCAATACTGCTCAATCAGGCCGATGACGCGCTCAAGACCTGCGCGTACCGCTATAAAAATAGTAGCGTCTGCATCGAGCACCGGCTCCTGCGCTACATAGGCAATGCGGGTGCCGCCCTGGACTTGCAGGGTGCCGTCATCGGGCCGCTCCATGCCGCCGAGGATTTTGAGCATCGACGATTTGCCGGCGCCGTTGCGACCGATGAGGCCGACACGCTCCTGCGTTTCGAGGGAGAAATCAGCGTGGTCGAGGAGAGGGACGTGCCCGAATGCCAGCTGGGCGTCAAGAAGAGTAATAAGTGCCATGTGGCCCAGATTATCCCTGCACCCGGAAAAGCCTCAAATCACCCGGTTGCGTCCGCGCTGTTTGGCAAGGTAGAGCGCTTTGTCGGCCTCGTTATAGAGGTGGTCAAAACTTCGGCCTTCCGCCGCGGTGGTGCTGGACAGGCCAAAGCTGGCGGTGATGTGCAGTGTCTCGCCCTTCCATTGGAGGGGGCTGGCCTCAAGCCGCTGGCGGATTTTTTCTGCAATCCGCCGGCCCGCGTCAGCATGGGTGTGGGGCAATAACACGATGAACTCCTCCCCCCCGAGCCGCCCCACCAAGTCGGTGCTGCGCACCGATTGCACGCTGGTCTGGGCGACGTGGCGCAGCATGGCGTCTCCCGCAGGGTGGCCCCAAGTGTCATTGATGCGTTTGAAGTGGTCGAGGTCGAACAGCAAAATCGTGGTGGCGCTGCCTTGCCGGAGGGCGCGCTTGAGTTCGGTGCTGCTGAGCTCCACAAAGGTGTTGCGGTTGAAGAGGCCGGTGAGCCCATCCTGGCGGGTCAGGCGCTCGAGTTCACGTTGCTTGGTTTGCAGCTCGGCGTTCACCCGGGCCAGCTGATTTTTTTGCAAGGCGATGGTGGTGAAGTTTCTCCACAGCAGCACCGACAAAGCCCAGCCCATCAGGGTTGCCGTCAAGCCGTTGAGACGGATAGAGAGCAACACTCGTGGCTCGTCCTGGAAATGGCCCAGTGCGATGAAAAAGCCGATGTAGGCCAACAGAAAGACTACCAGAGCCGCCGCCGGCCGCAGGTACAGCCCCACACTGACGCAAAGACAGGCAATCAGGAAGGGTGTGACGCTAGGGGTAATCCACTGGTCGGCACACGCGATCGCTGTCGCAAATCCGAGCAAGATCAGGGCCACGGGCGGGCCTATCCAGCGGGCCAGTGAGCGTCGGTAACGCAGGCCCTTGTGGTGGGCGATCCAGGTAAAGGCGGCCAGAGTCAATCCCATGGCGAAATGCAGACCGCTGAGCACCCATTCCCAAGGCGGGGTGGCGGGCACAGGGCTTTTTTGCAAGGCCAGAAGCAGGAAGACCAGCACATGAAAGCCGTTAAGGGCCAGGGTCAGGGGCCCCAGCCAGCGTATGCGCTCCAGGTTGGCGGCGCCAGCTTCATCCGCTACCAGCGCATGTTCAGCCTGCCAGCGCTGTGCAATCAAACGGAAATCACGGAAGAGGGGGCTATTCATAAGGCGTAAACACTGTAGCAGAGCCCAGTTGGTAGGATGGGTCTCTTATTTCACGCAACCCGGCAAGGAGCGAGCTTTGACCTACATCACCCCACGTGCGCACGACCTCGGGGGCGGCTTTACCGTGCGCCGGGTGCTGCCCTCGGTGCAGCGCCAGGCCATCGGCCCCTTTGTGTTTTTTGACCATTTCGGTCCGGTCACCGCCCAACCGGGCGACAACCACGATGTGCGGCCCCACCCCCATATCGGCCTGGCCACAGTGACCTATTTGTTCGAGGGCGCCATGATGCACCGCGACTCGACCGGTGTGGTGCAGCGCATCGAGCCGGGCGCCATCAACTGGATGACGGCCGGCCGGGGCATCGTGCATTCCGAGCGCACGCCAGACGATCTGCGCGCCGTAGAGCGCCACAGCCATGGCTTCCAACTCTGGTCCGCGTTACCGGCAGAACATGAAGAGGATGCGCCTTCCTTTGTCCACACTCCGGCCAGCGAGATTCCGGTGGTGCAGCTGCCCGGGGTGACGGTGCGGGTGTTGGTGGGGAGGGCATTCGGTGCCAGCTCGCCGGTGAAAACTTTGTCCCCCACTTTGTATCTGGCGCTGGAGCTAGAAGCTGGTGCCGCAGTGACCCTGCCGGCAGTAGCGGTCGAGCGGGGTATTTACAGCGTGGATGCTGCAGTCTCTGTGGCCGGCACACCACTCCCCAGTGGCCAAATGCAGGTCTTGACGGAGGGCGAGGAGCCGGTGGTTTGCGCAGACACGGCCACGCGCTTGATGGTGCTGGGTGGCGCGCCGCTAGGCCACCGCTTCATGGTGTGGAACTTTGTGTCCAGCCGTAAAGAGCGCATCGTGCAAGCCCAGACCGACTGGGAGGCGCAGCGCTTTCCCTTGGTGCCCGGCGAGACTGAATTTATACCGTTGCCAGCACGTCGCCCTTGACCGTGGCCTGCGCTTGGGCAATGGCCTGCGCGGCAATATCCAAAGAGCGCAAGCGCAGGGCAGGGTCGTAGATGTCGCAGACCAGCATTAGTTCATCGGCGCCGGTGGCGGCCGCCATGGCGTGCAGGCCCTCGCGCACGGTTTCGGGCCCGCCGATCACGGCTTCGCCCAAGAAGTCTTGAATCGCGGCCCGCGCATCGGGCGGGCATTGCTGCATAAAGCCGGGCACTGGAGGCGGTAGCGATTTGCGCTGGCCGGTCAGAATGCCCAGCACCCGTTGGTAAATGCTGCTGGCCAGCCATTCGGCCGCTTCGTCGGTTTCTGCGGCGACCAGGGGCACACCCACCATCACATACGGTTTGGCCAGTGTGGCCGAGGGCCTGAACAAATTGCGGTACATCGCCACCGCTTGGTGCAGGTAGCGGGGCGCAAAGTGCGAGGCGAAGGCGTAGGGCAGGCCCATGTGGGCTGCGAGTTGCGCGGAGTACAGGCTGGAGCCGAGAAGCCAGATGGGCACATGGGTGTCAGCCCCCGGCATGGCCACCAGTTTTTGGCCGGCTTGCATCGGGCCCAGCAGGGTTTGCAGCTCGGCGACGTCCCTCGGGAAGTCGTCTTCGTGTTCTACCTTGTTACGGCGCAGGGCCCGCATCGTGGCCTGGTCGGTGCCTGGAGCGCGGCCCAGCCCGAGGTCAATGCGGTTGGGATAGAGCTCTGCCAAGGTGCCAAAGGCTTCGGCCACGACCAGCGGCGCATGGTTAGGCAGCATGATGCCGCCAGAGCCCACCCGGATACGCTGGGTACCACCGGCAATATGCCCCACCAGCACGGCGGTGGCGGAGCTGGCAATTCCGGGCATGTTGTGGTGTTCGGCCAACCAGTAGCGCTCAAAGCCCAAGGCCTCCGCATGCTGTGCGGTTTTCAAGGCGAGTTGCAAGGCTTGCGCGACGGTGCCGCCTTCACGGACGGCCACCAGATCGAGCATGGAGAGGCGGGGGCTGGGGGGCATGTGCATGTGAAGATTGTGGCGAAAGCCGTAAAGCCATGTTGCTGATAGTCCGATCGCACTATTGCTGCAGTGCCGCAAAAAACCGACACTTCGCCCATTCTGAAATTTGATGGGAGAAGTTTGTGTACAAATCTTTGATGAAAAAAGCCGCCTTGGCGCTCACGCTGTTAGCGTCTGCGGCAGTGGCTCAAGCCGCGACCTTCAACATCGGCGCTTTGGGTAATACCTATCAAAACAGCGTTGATGTGTCCGGCTCGTTTGAAGATCTGTACACCTTCACCCTGCCGAGCCAGTTCACTGGCCTAACTGGCAGCTACTTTGCAGTGGACTATGTCGGCTTGGGCTTGGATACCTACTTAACCGTGGGTCAAGGTGCCCCTGGCGTTGGCTCTACGGTCCCTTTGCCTATCACTGGAAGCCTGAGCGGCTTGAATGTGGCTTCTTACCAATCCACCTTCAACCTCACAGCCGGTGGCGCCTACTGGTTTAAGTTGTCTGGTTACGGCGAAGCAGCGTCCTACACCGTGACATTGGCTCCGGTACCTGAACCCGAAACTTACGCGCTGCTCTTGGCCGGTCTGGGCTTGATGGGTGCTGTCGCTCGCCGTCGCCAATCCAAATAATCAGGGGATCCGTATGAAAAAAACCATCCAAACAATCGCGGCAGCAGCTGTGTTGGTCGCGGCTTCGAACAGCCATGCAGCCGGCAGCAGCGCGTCCTTCGAAGAAACCACCAACGGCGCCTTCACTGAATCCTTTGTGGTGACTCCTACAACGACCAACAAGCTCGTTCTGCGTGTAACCGGTCTGGCAAGTCAGTTCTCAGCTTTGTCGGCCTCCTTGTGGTCCGGCGCTGTCCAAATCGCGACGTTTACCTCCGGCAATTCGGGCGGTAACCGCAACATTTTGGTGAACGATGCTGGGGACCACACACTCAGTTTGCTAGCTGGTCAGGCCTATACGCTCAAGGTGACGGGTATCAGCACCGCATTGCCCAATACCGCCAAAGGTGCAGTAGTCGCCTTCAACGGAACCGTGAGTGCTGTGCCTGAGCCAGAAGCCTTTGCTCTGTTGCTCGCTGGTTTGGGTCTGGTGGGCGTTGCAGCCAAGCGCGGCCGTCAAAAATCTGCGTAAACCAAGCGCCTCTGCTTCCGGAAGGCCTGCCTCGTGCAGGCCTTTTTGTTGGGGGTATCGGAGCGGGTGTGATGGGGCTGAATGGACTATTGCTGCAATGCAGCATAGGGTTAATACTGACTTCGTCACACATCCTTCCGGAGGCCTTATGAAGATCAAATTACTGCTATTACTCGCAGTGGCTGCGCTACCCGCTTGGGCAGTTCAGACTGCCGGCCCCGATGCTATGCAGCTGGTGACGCCTGATGCCAGTTCCGGCGGTTTGGTTTTGGCCGGTTTGGGATTGATGGCGACGATTGCGCGACGTCGTTTCAAGTAAGGACGCTTGCCGCGGGCCTACATGGCCCCACCGAAAAAAAGGCTTGTCGAATGACAAGCCTTTTTGCATTTTGCGGGTCCGCGGAGCTCGTAAGCCCGGCGGTGGCCGGGCGCACGCAAGACTCAACGGCTGCTCGGGAAGTTAAACACCGCACCCTCACGCACACCGGCACTCGGCCAGCGCTGGGTGATGGT
>DAINNP010000171.1:0-5207 GCA_036735785.1 Rhodoferax sp.
CAACCCCGGCCTTTGGGCGGTGCGTTCAGCAAAACCTGGGGCGTGCTGATCGGGATTGATGTTCTGGTTTTTTCAGCGTTGCAGTGGCTCAACGGCAGCAACCTGAATTACACCCCCCTGTTTGCCTTACCGGTGCTATTGGTCTCTGTGCTGGGCTCGCTGCGGCTGGCCTTGGGCACAGCAGCCGGCGTGACCATGCTGCTGCTGGGTGGCGCCAGTTGGACGCAGCTGGTCAGCGACATTGACAACCCGGCTGCGTTTGCCCAGGCGGGGCTCAGCGGCATTGGCTACTTTGCGGTGGCCTTTTTAGCGAACCAACTGGCAACCCGTTTGGCCAATGAGGGGCGCAGAGCCCGGCAGAACCTCTTGGCGGCCTCGATTCAACGGGAGGTGAACGAGTTGGTCATTGAGGCAATGCCCGAGGGGGTGGTCATTGTGGATCAACGGGGAATCGTGCGGGCCGCGAACCCGGCGGCGCGGGCGCTGCTGGGTGACGAAGACCGGCTGCGCTCCGCGCTCTTTGACCTGAAAGCAGACCCGGCATGGCGCCCGCTGTTGCTACTCACCCGACTGAGCCACGGGAGTGGCCAAAGCCAGGAAGCCGAGGTAGAGCTCGTGCACGACCATGGCAGTGCTCTTAAGGTGCTGGCACGGACCCGGCTTGCGGCGCCCCAAGGCATCGGCGAAGACAGTCTGTGTGTGCTTTTTTTGCAAGACCAGCGCCATGCAGAGGCCCGCATCCGCACCGAAAAGATGGCCAGCATGGGGCGCATGTCGACCGCCGTGGCCCACGAGATACGCAACCCCTTGGCCGCTATTGCGCAGGCGAATGCGCTGTTGTCTGAAGAGCTGCAGGATCCGCAGCAACTGCGCCTGACCACTATGGTGAGCCAGAATGCCAAGCGGCTGGGCAAAATCGTGGACGACATTTTGAATGTGGCCCGTGCCCGCACCACATCTGCAGGCGAACACGACGCCTTGTATGGCCTGAGCGAGACGGTTCACCGCATGGCGCAAGACTGGGCACAACACAAGAGCATTGGCGGGCTGATTGGCATCGACATTGACCCCCGCCCACACGCAGTGCGCTTTGACCCGGAGCACCTGCGCCAAGTTCTGATTAATTTGCTCGACAACGCGCTGCGCTACGCGAGCAAACAGCTGGAAGCGGTGCAAATCACGGTGACCTACACCGACACTGCGGCTTGCGTCTCGGTGTGGAGCGACGGAGCCCGGATGGATCAAACCGTGGAGCGACATTTGTTCGAGCCGTTTTTCTCATCAGAGAGTCGCTCCAGCGGCTTGGGGTTGTACATTTCACGCGAACTCTGCGAACGCCACGGCGCCACTTTGCGGTACGAACGCAGCGCTCGCATCCGGAGTGGACAACTCCACGAAGGCAATGACTTTACGCTGACACTGGCTCTTATTAAGGGCCCTACGCCCCCAGACACCGACGGCAACTCCCAATGGCAAGCACCCCTGTATTGAACAACGCCCGTATCCTGGTGGTCGATGATGAGCCGGACCTTCGGACCTTGTATGAGCTCACGCTGCTGCGCGAAGGCCATCAGGTGGACACCGCTGCCTCGGTACACGAGGCCCTGGATGCAGTCGCCGCCCATAAATATGACTTGGTGATCACCGATATGCGCCTGCCCGACGGCATGGGTATCGACATCCTGCACGCATTACGCGAACACAAAAGCAAAGAGCGCTGCATTGTGATTACGGCGTATGGCTCGGCAGAGAATGCGGTCGATTCGCTAAAGGCTGGCGCATTTGATTACCTGACCAAGCCCGTGGACTTGAAGCAGTTCCGCAGCGCGGTGATGGCTGCCTTGGGTGGCGCCAGCCCAGGCGCTGGCGCGCACACCGAGCGATCTGTTAAGGGCCCTGCCGACAGTGGCACAGAAGGCGCCAAAGCGCTGGAGCAGTTGGTAGGGCGATCTCACACCATGGTGGCCCTGAAGGAGCGTATTGCCAAGGTGGCGCGCAGCATGGCGCCGGTGCTGATCCGGGGCGAGTCGGGCACCGGCAAAGAGCTGGCTGCGCGAGCCCTGCATGCCAACAGCCACCGGGCCGCCGGGCCATGGGTGGCGGTCAATTGCAGTGCCATTCCGGAGTCTTTGCTGGAAGCGGAGTTTTTCGGCGCCCGCAAGGGTGCCTATACCGGCGCGACACAAGACAGGCCAGGGTTTTTCCAGGCGGCACACGGCGGCACGTTGTTTTTGGATGAAATCGGCGACTTGCCTCTGGCGATGCAAGCCAAGCTGCTGCGGGCAATTCAGGAGCGAAAAATCCGCCCTTTGGGCAGCAACCAGGAGGAAAGTGTGGATGTCCGCCTGGTCAGCGCCACCCACAAAGATCTGGTGGCGGAGGTTGCCGCACAGCACTTCCGCCAGGACTTGTATTACCGCTTGAATGTGATCGATCTTCAGCTGCCACCGCTGCGGGAACGGAGAGACGACTTGGAGGCCCTCTGCCGGGCACTGGTCGCCAGAATTTGTGAAGAGACGGGTGTGCCAGCTCCCTCACTATCAGCAAGCCTGCTGGCGCAATTGAAAGCGCTGCCGCTCCCAGGCAACGTCAGGGAGTTGGAAAACCTGCTGCATCGCGCGTTGGCGTTGTCTGAAGGCGATGTTTTGGAACTCGACACCCATGGCCACGAATCCGAGCCCGCCGGCTTGGTCGAGACAGATCTGCCCGCCCCCGTGGCACCGGCGTCTGAGCCCGGCTCGTTCAGCATTCCCGCCGATTTGCAAAGCCATTTGGACGCTCAGGAGCGTGAAATCCTGATCCATGTCTTGCGTGAGACCCGTTTCAACCGGACCGCTGCAGCCCAGCGCTTGGGCATAAGTCTGCGGCAAATCCGCTACCGGATGGAGCGCTTGTCCATCGATGTGCCCGAACATGACGATGGAAAATCGGAATAACCCCCCCCGAGGTGCGACCGGCAGCTGGTCGGAAGGCTGGTGGAGCGAAGCGCTCCACGAAACCTCGCCCAATTTCGGCCCACGACCTGCAGGTGCAGACACCGACTTGGTAGTACTGCACTCTATCTCGCTGCCCCCCGGCGAATATGGAGGCGACGGTGTGCGCCAACTATTCACCAATACCCTGAACTGGGATGCGCACCCGTATTACCAAACGATCCGGGGCATGGAAGTCTCCAGCCATTTCTTTGTGACGCGCACGGGCACTGTGTGCCAGTTTGTCAGTTGCGATGCACGTGCCTGGCACGCGGGCGCATCCACCTATCGCGGAAAACCCAATTGCAACGACAACTCGATTGGCATTGAGTTGGAGGGCATGGACAACGACTTGTTTACCGCCCATCAATACGAGAGCTTGGAGCGCCTATGTGCGGCAATCGCGCAAAACTATGAAATCCGGTACGTCGCGGGCCATGAGCATATTGCGCCCGGCAGGAAGACCGACCCGGGTCCCGGATTCGAGTGGGACCGACTGAATCTCTGGGGCGCAATTTCGGACTGGGAGTTACCCGCTCCATGGCAAGAAAGCCACAAGTCTTGAACAGATCGCCAAGCTTCTGAAAAAATTTTGAGGGTCCATCAGACGCCCCTGAAAGCACGACACCCGCATCCATCGGGCCATTCCACGCCAAATGCTGCTGCAAGCCGCATCAAACCTCATTCGGCTTGAAAACTTTACGCCAATCAAGGCTTTGATGCCCCCTTTCCGGCAAGTGGAATGCGAGGGGCAAAGGCCCTGATCAAAATACAAGGGCGCCGAGCAGATACACTACCGGTAGTGGGTTGCAAGCACCCCAGACCCCAGATATAGTGTGCCTTGGTTGATGCGCGGGTGCGAAGCCCCTTAGTCGCAGCAAGCCACGCGGCACACAGATCACACAAAAATACACCCGATTTAGACGAGGAAACTATGCAATCTATTTCCACGGCCGTACCCACGGCACCCGCCCCGCTGCTGTCCCCAGTTCCCGGCAACGAAACGCCGGCGACACAAGCTTATTCGCACTACCAGATCATCCGCCGCAACGGCGCCGTGGTGCCATTTGAGCCGAACAAGATTGCGGTTGCCATGATGAAAGCGTTTCTTGCGGTGCACGGCACCCAAGGCGCAGCATCCGCCAGCGTGCGCGAGACGGTCGATGGCCTGACGCAGCAAGTGATTCGCGCGCTGGTGCGTTCCCGTCCGGGCGGCGGCACCTTCCATATTGAGGACGTGCAGGATCAAGTAGAGCTGGGTCTGATGCGCGGTGGTCACCATGAAATCGCCCGTGCGTATGTGCTGTACCGCGAGCGCCGCACCCAAGAGCGCGCCAAGCAAGTCGCCACCGAGGCTCCAGCTGCGCCGGTGATCCACGTCATCGACAATGGCCAGCGCGTACCGCTGGACTTGGCCCAACTGCAATCCCGCATCGAGACGGCATGCAGTGGTTTGGGTGCCGACGTCAAGGCGGCCCCCATCCTGGCAGAAACCATGCGCAACCTGTATGACGGCGTCCCCTTGGACGAGGTGTACAAGGCAGCCATCCTGGCAGCGCGGACCCTGATCGAAAAAGACCCCGACTACACCTACGCCACTGCACGTTTGCTGTTCCACACTATTTCCCGCGAAGTACTGGGGCTTGATGTGGCGCAAGCTGACATGCAGGAAGCCTATACGGACTACTTCCCTGGCTTCATCAAGCGCGGCGTCGAAGCCGAACTGCTGGACGAAAAACTGCAGCAATTCGACTTGAAGCGCCTGGGTCAAGCCCTCAAGGCCAGCCGAGACCTGCAATTCGATTACCTGGGTCTGCAAACCCTGTATGACCGCTACTTTCTGCATGAAGGCAAGACCCGCATCGAACTGCCACAAGCATTTTTCATGCGCGTCGCCATGGGCTTGTCGCTGAATGAAATTGACCGTGAAGCACGTGCCATTGAGTTCTATGAAGTGCTCTCCAGCTTCGACTTCATGTCGAGCACGCCTACCCTGTTCAACAGCGGCACCTTGCGTTCGCAACTGTCGAGCTGCTACTTGACCACCGTGCCAGACGATCTGGACGGCATCTACGAATCCATCAAAGAAAACGCGCTGTTGTCGAAGTTCGCCGGCGGCTTGGGCAACGACTGGACCCGCGTGCGCGCTCTGGGTTCCCACATCAAGGGAACCAACGGCGAATCACAAGGCGTGGTCCCGTTCCTGAAAGTGGTCAACGACACGGCTGTGGCGGT
>DAINNP010000172.1:0-5197 GCA_036735785.1 Rhodoferax sp.
TGGCCTTCTGCCAAGGGGGCGCCCACGGTGTGCACGCAGGGCACGAAAGCGCCGTCTACGCCCAACACGTCATACACCGCCTTGCCCATGCGGGTCATGATGCGCTGGTTAACCGCCACATAGGCGCTGTCAGACAACTCGATGCCGATGTGCGCAATGTGCGAGCCCAAGGGGCCCATGGAGAAAGGCACCACATACATGGTGCGGCCTTTCATACAGCCGTCAAACAGGGCGGGTGTGCCATCGGCCTGGCCGGTTTGCAGAATCTTGCGCATCTCGGCAGGGGCCATCCAGTTGTTGGTGGGGCCGGCGTTTTCTTTGCTCTCTGCGCAGATGTAAGTGCGGTCTTCCACGCGGGCCACGTCGGTCGGGTCGGAGCAGGCGAGGAAACTGTTGGGGCGCTTGAGCGGGTTGAGCTTTTTGAAAGTGCCCGCGTCGACCAACTGTTGGCACAGGCGTTGGTACTCTTCTTCAGAGCCGTCGCACCAGTACACGTCTTTGGGTTTGCACAAAGCCACCATGTCGGCCACCCAAGCGACCAATGCCGGGTTTTTGACGTAGTTGGGAGTGTTGAGGGACAGGCCCTGCATCACGGGTGCGTTCATAAAAAGCTCCTAAGTTTGAAAATCGTCTTTTCAAAATCAGGTGCTGCCACGCGCTCAGCCACGAACTTTGAGAAACCGGCTTTCGTCCGACGCATTGGCTTTGAAGCCTTTGGATCAGGAGCCTGATTCTATGAACTCGTTCTAAAGTTACAAAGCGATTACTGCTTAACTTTATGCAAAAGGCGCATTGCTTTATGTCTACAAATATGAGGCCCGAAAAAAAGGCGAGAAGACCTCGCCCTGTAGAAATTGCGATACCCGCTCAGGGTGCCGTCAATGCCTTTTCAATCTGGGCGATCAGCTTCGGGTCTTCCGGGGAAGTGTCACTGGGGAAGCTGCCCACCACTTTGCCGCGCCGGTCCACCAGGTACTTGTGAAAGTTCCAGCGCGGGCTCTGGCCCGTCTGCGCCGCCAGCTCTTTGAACAGGGGATTCGCCTGCACCCCTGTGACGGCACTTTTGGCAAACATCGGAAACTTCACCCCGTAGGTGTTGAAGCAAAAATCTGCAATTTGCTGGCCATTGCCGGGCTCTTGCTGACCGAAATCGTTCGATGGGAAGCCCATCACCACAAGACCGCGTTGCTGAAAACGGGCGTATACCTTTTCAAGGCCCTGGTACTGCGAGGTAAAACCGCAATAGCTGGCGGTGTTCACGACCAGAGCCACTTTGCCGCTGTATTGGCACAGGTTCTGGGGACTGTCGTCTTGCAGGCGGGGCAGGTTCTTTTGCCAGAGGGCAGGGCAACCCGATGTTTTGACATCAGGGGGCGTTGCAGCAGAAACGCTGCTAGCGATACCCAATAAAAAAGCGGCCGAAGCCGCTTGTGGGATGCCGAAGGCCATCGGGTGCGCCCTTGTTAGGCCATGGACACTGCAATGAACGCCAACAAAAACATCAGCACCGCGCCCACGATGGGCAGCACGATGGGCATCAAAGGCACGACCTCATCTACCGGATCGGCGGGGTGATTGTCATCGGAGTGAACGGGTGCAGACATGGTCGATCCTCTGGGTGTCGTTGGTATCGGCGGATTTTAGCGCCAGCCGCTTGTTTTGGGTACTTCACACCCGCTGAAGACTGCGTTATCGTGGTCACAGCACAAGTATGTGCCGGAGGCGTTGGATGACCAAGCGTTCGTTGTTTATGCCCCAGGGTGGGCACCTGATCCCGTCGCCGGGGCTGGAGCGCGCGCCTGTCCTTGACTTGATGTGCTCCCATTTCGTGTTGACATTGGCAGCCCGGCAAGGGGCTGGCTTCAATGTACGGCGCGACTTCAATGGCGTGGTCGGATTGGCTGGCCGGCATTTGCTGTGGCCGGTGTCTGTGCTGGGCCGGCTCCGTGAGTTTCTGGGGCGACGCTGTTTGGGCAATGAGCTTTGGCGGGGCCATGAGTCTTTGTCAGCCACGGAATTCTTGGAGCGGCACGGGGTCTGGTGCGGCCCCTATGATGAAGCGACGCTGTTTTTCTTCCTCGATGAATACGTCAAGGACCAGCCGAAAGATTTGATATCTGTGCTGGCCGTCACCAGTGAGTGGCTCAACGGTGCTCTCAAGAAGCAGTCCACCCTCGTCGAGAAAAACATCAACGCCCTGGCAGGATTGCTACAACTCAACAAGGCAGAGCGCGCCTTGCTGCTGTACGGGACCTTGGCCCGTTATCAACGGGACATGCGCAGCATCCTGGTGGAATTCAAAGTGAACAACGCCGCCGAGGCGTATGCCGCCATTGCCGATGTTGCCCATGTCAACCCCCAGGAGCTGGGGGAGGCACTGCGCGCCGGCTCCCGGTTGGAGCGGATCGGGCTGGTCGAAAACCTGATCTCGGAACACAACATCACCGACCTGGCAGACCTCATGAAGGTCAGCGAAAAGCTGCCGCCGGTGCTCATGCGGCAATACCGCGACCACGCCGAATTGATGGCGGTGTTCACCCGGCTGTCCAGCAAAACAGAGCTGCGACTTCACGATTTCGCCTTCGTGGCTGAAGACGCTGCCGTGCTGTGTCGAGTCTTGCAACATGCGGTAATGCGCCAGGAACCCGGTGTAAATGTTCTGCTCTACGGCCCACCGGGGACCGGGAAAACGGAGTTGGCCAAAGTCATGGCTCAACATGCCGGCCTGGAGCTGTTTGAGGTGGAATATGCAGACCGTGATGGCAACTCCCTTAGCGGCCGTGACCGCTACCGCTCCCTACAAATCGCCCAGGTCTTTTTGAAGGGCAGCGCACAGGCCGCCTTGTTGTTTGATGAGGTGGAGGATGTTTTCCCCCCGCTGTCGACGGAAACCGTCAGCTATCTGGCCCGTGCGGACGCTCACGCCGCCACGGCCAGTGGCAGCGTGAGCGGCAAGGCTTGGGTCAACCAGATTTTGGAATCCAACGCGGTGCCCACCATTTGGGTGACCAACCGGATTGAGCAGATCGACCCCGCTTTTTTAAGGCGCTTTGCCTACCATTTGGAGCTGAAGTCCCCACCCCCCGGAGCACGGGAGGGTGTGGTTCGCAAAACCCTGGAGGGGACGCCGGTCAGTGACGCTTTTGTCGCGCGGCTCTCCAGCCGCAAGGGGCTGACGCCTGCCCAAATCCGAACGGCAGCCCGTTTCGCGCGCCTGGGCAGAACCGACGCGGAGCAAGGCGATGTTGCCGGCCTCGAAGCACTGATCGACCGCCAGCTGAAGAATGCCGACCACGCTTTGGGGCGGCCGCCCGCCACGCCAGGCCGCGCGCAGGCACTCAGCCGTTATGACCTTGACTACCTGAATATCGAATGTCGCTTTGAGTTGCCGCGTGTCGTGCAGGCGCTGGCGGCGCGGGGGCACGGAACCCTGTGCTTTCATGGGCTCCCGGGTACCGGCAAGACGGCGCTGGCGGAGCACATCGCGCAGGCGTTGGGCCGCCCGCTGCACATCAAGCGGGCGAGCGACCTGATGAGCAAATATGTGGGCGAGACCGAGCAGAACATGGCCGCCATGTTTCGCGAGGCAGAGGCCGAAGGCGCTGTTTTGCTATTAGACGAAGCGGACAGCTTTTTGCAGGACCGGCGCTCGGCACAGCGTAGCCACGAAGTCAGCGAAGTCAATGAAATGCTGCAAGGTATGGAGCGCCACCGTGGTGTTTTCATTTGCACTACCAATCTGATGGATCGGGTGGATGAGGCCGCCTTGCGCCGATTCACCTTCAAGATCCAGTTTCTGGCCTTGAGCATGGAACAGCGGGAGCGCTTGTTCATTCAAGAGGCCTGCGGGAACGAGCCGTCAGCGTTGACGCCGGTTCAACGTGGGCTCCTGAAGCAGCTCGACCAGCTGAGCTTGGGCGATTTTGCGGCCGTCAAGCAGCAGTTGGCGATCTTGGAGACAGAAATCACCCCCCAGGAGTTTTTGGAGCAGCTCACGGCAGAGCACCGGGTCAAGCCGATGGTCCGCGAGCGCCGCAACATCGGCTTTATGTCCTGAGCCTGCAGGCCGGTGCGGACAAACTCCTCGTAACCTGTTTGAAACTTTTTTAAAGTTTGTGTCAACCGTGCGCATATCTGGTGCGTGATATGTCCAAGCGGGTGCACATTTTCCGGGCCGTTGGAACTCAACCGGGGCATGAACTGCACTCCATTGCAACCTAACGTGCAGCGAATATGCAAAAAAACACGATTGAAGTGCCGGAAAAAGGAACCTACAAGTGGCAGTTGTTTGACTACTGGTCGGGTGAATACCGCCAGACGCATGCCACGCACCACGCCTATATCGCACTCAATTTCGCTGGCGCGCTCGACGCTTGCAAGACCAAGTTTCAGTCACTGGTCCAGCAGCATCGCGCCAAACTAGCGGACGCTGAAACCGGTGCCCGTCATCAACGTGCGATCGAGCGTTTGCAAAACACCCTGTCCGGCGCCGCCGTAGCTTACGAAAGCGGTTTCCACCGCCACTAACCGGGGTTTACTGGAGTGCGACGACTTTCAACACCTCGTCGGCATACGCCTCCAGTTTCTTGGCCCCGATGCCGCTGATGCCCTGCAAGTCATCAATAGATTGCGGGGCACGCTGGGCAATAGCCGCCAGCGTGGCATCGTGAAAAATCACATAAGCCGGTAGGTTGTGTTCTTGGGCCACCTCGGCGCGCCAGGCCTTGAGTGCTGAATAGCGGAGCAGGCCTTCGCTGTCCAGATTGATCGGCGCCTTGACCACGGCCCCCAAGCGGGCACTCTTGCGTGGTTTGCGCTCTGCCGGGCTAGACACCGATTTCCGCAGCATTACCGCCACTTCGCCTTTGAGTACCGCTCGGGACTCTGCGGTCAATTGCAGGGTATTGAAAGCCTGCGCATCCACCGCTACTGCGCCCATAGCGATCAGTTGGCGCAGCACGCCGCGCAGTTGCAGCTCGCTAAAGTCTTTGCCGATGCCGAAGGTGCTCAGCGCTTCGTGCCCATACTGGGTGACTTTTTCGGTGGTCTTGCCGCGCACAATGTCCATCAAGTGCCCGGCCCCGAAGCTCACTCCGCTCATTTGTTGGATGCGGTAGATAGTGCTCAGCAGTTTGCGGGCAGCATCCGTGCCGTCCCACACATCGGGCGGGTTCAGGCAGTTGTCGCAGTTGCCACA
>DAINNP010000173.1:0-5172 GCA_036735785.1 Rhodoferax sp.
ACCTCGCGCAGGATCAACTCGATGCTTTTGAGCACATGCTGGCCCGGCTCGGTGATGCGCTTGAGGCGCTTGCCGTGGCGGGCAAAGATGTCGATGCCCAGCTCTTCTTCCAGCTCAATAATGGCTTTGGACACACCCGGCTGCGAGGTGTGTAGTGCCTTCGCCGCCTCGGTCAGGTTGAGGTTGCGGCGCGCGGCTTCTTGCACGAAGCGGAATTGGTGAAGGTTCATATCGAATTCCAGCTAAAGAAGGAATTCATTATGCCTCAGGGGATTTATGCCTCGGTCGGATCCAACGCAATCGATGCCAACATCTGCACCAGGCGATCGTCTTCCCCCACCGCCTTCTGGAGGTGGAAATGCACCGCCGGATGGTCGGCGCGCAATTGGGTTACCAATTCAGGCAAATCCTCGCGGGCATGGCGGCCTACGCCCAAAAACATGGGCACGATGGTGATGCTGTCAACGCCCGCACCAGTGAGTTGCGCCACGGTATCGGGCAAGTCAGGCTGACTGAGCTCCAGGTAGGCGCAGGCTACTTCGACGTCTGCTGATTGGCTGCGGATGCGCGCGGCCACCGCCTCCATGGGCTTGTGCCACAGCGGGTCGCGGGAACCGTGGGCGAACAACACAATTGCGTGGCGGGGGGCGGGGCTTGTCATCGTCGGAGTACCAACCAGGTAAATGCTGCAAGAGAAAAGAAAGAGTAGATCATGCCCGGCAGGGCCGCTGTGATCCAGGGCTGCCAACCCTGCAAATTCCCAAGGTCATTCACCACGTTGTTCAACAACACAAAGCTAATGCCCGCCATCACGCCACCAAAGGTGTAGCTGGCGATGCCACCCGAGCGGAAATGCAAGTAGGCAAAGGGCAATGACAGCACCACCATCACCAGGCAGCTCAAGGGATAGAAGACTTTTTTCCAGAATTGGATTTCATACTTCTGGGCGCTCTGGCCGTTGGCATTGAGATGGCGTATGTACTGGAACAGGTCAATCGTGCCCATGCGCTCGGGCCGCAGTACCGCTGCGGCCACCATTTCGGCGCTGATTTGGGTGGGCCAACGGAAGGTCTCGAACGCCGCGCGGTCCACTTTCTGGATCTGGTTTGGGCCGGACGTGAATTCGGTGCGCTCACCGTTGGCGAGCATCCAGGATTCATCGCTGCCGAAAGTGCCTGTTTTGGCCTCGGTCAGAGAGACCACAAACCCCTGGTTATCGAATTCGTAGACCCGGATGTCTTTCAGGGTTGCATCCGATGCCAAGGAACCCACGTTCACCGAGTAGCTGCCGTAAGCCTGCTTTTCTTTCAGCCATGCGCCGGTTTTGCCTACACTGATCTTGCCCTGAAAGCGGGATTTGAGCAGTTGGGCTGTTTTGTCCGCCAAGGGGGCCACATAGTCGCCAACCGCAAAAGTAAACAAGACAAAGCCCAAGCCCAGCACCATCAAGGTCCGCAAGGCTTTCCAAGGGCCCAAGCCACTCGTACGCAGAATCGTGAACTCCGAACTCCGGGCCAAGCGGGCCATCACAAAAATGGTGCCGATGAGCACCGTGATGGGAAACAACTCATACACGTGGGCCGGAATCATCAGCGCGACATAAATCAGTGCCTGCGGCACTTGGTAACCACTTGCGCCCAGCCGGGTGACCTGCTGGAGTTCTTCCACCACGTCAAAGAAAAAAAACAGCGCGATAAATGCCAACGTGACCAGCGCGACGGCGGTCACCACTTCTCCGTACAGGAGTTTGCGCAGCGTCTTCATGCGGAGCCCTCCTTACGGGTGTTGCGGCGTGGCAGTCGAAGCGCCCAGTGGTTGTGTCGCTTCAACAACCACAGCATGCTCACCGCGAAGACACCGCCATGCAATTGGAGCAGCATGGGAATGAGCTCTGCCTTCCCGCTCTCGACCCAATTTTTGGCCAGCACCAGCAGATTGAAATACACCACAAAGGCCAGAAACGCGAAGATCAGATTGGTGCTCCGCCCCGCGCGGGGGTTGGCCCCTGCAGCGGCCAAGCCAATCCAGATCAAGTTGAAGGCGGCAAGGGTCAATCCGGCTCGCCATGCGAGTTCTGCAAAGTGCTGAGGGTTTTGGGTCCGCAGCAACTCAAGAGTGGTTTTAGCATTGGACGGGGAGTAGTCACGGCCGGAGTTGTCGTCAGCACCGACCCGGGCGCCGTAGCGCTCAAAGGTGCTGAGTGTCATGTCATTTTTGCCGGTGGTCCGCTCCAGGCGTTGTCCTTCCTGGAGCACCAGAAACTTGTCGCCATTCATGACCTCGACGGTTCCAGAGCGCGCGCTGGTGATGGTTTGCTTGTTGCCCTCTTGGGTGGAGATGAAAACGTTCTTGCCTGTTTGTTGGCCCTTGCTGTCTTTTTCAATAAAAAAGACGCGGTCACCATTGGCTGACTCTTGAAACTGCCCCGGCTCAATGCGCGCGATGTCGCCGCGCTTGTCGTACCGGTCACGCAGGTCTTCAATCTTGCTGAATGACCAGGGCAAGATCACGAATGCCAACGTCAAAACCACCAGCAAAATAGGCCAAGCGAACCGGAACAGAGGGCCGACCAAGCCCAATAGCCCGCGCCCGCTGCCGAACCAGATCACCATTTCGCTGTCGCGGTACATCCGGGTAACAACCGTCAACACTGAAATAAACAGACTCATCGACAGGATGGTCGGCATATCCGAGAGCACGGTGTAGCCCATGATGATCAGCACGTCGGCTGGATTGAAGGTGCCGCGCGAGGCTTCGCCCAAGGTGCGCAGCAGCGTCATGGTCATGACGACGGTCACCAGAACGACCAGCGTCGCGCCGAAACTGCGGCCTAACTCTTTGCGAATGGAGGAATGGAATAACATTGTGCGAAACGAAAGAGCGAATTATGAACTTTGAACTGAAGCCTCTGAACCTCGTGGCCTTGGCCAATGAAAAAGCCGACCTGCTGGTCCTCCTCATTGCGCAGGATTTCAAGCCTGGCAAGGACGAACTGTCCATCTTGATTGGCAAGGCCTTGAAGCAGGGGGACTTCAGTGCCAAGCCAGGCTCAGTGTTGGCGCTGCACCGTCCGGTGCAAGCCAATGCTGCGAAGGTTCTCTTGGTGGCAGTGGGGGAGGGTACAGCGCGCCAAGTGCGCTCTGGAATTGCAGCCTGTGCGGGCAGCCTGAAGGCGCCGGTTGTGAAAAAGGCAGTAATTGCGTTTGCAGGTCCAGCCCGGGAAGATGCGGTCCGTGCAGTGCCTCTGGCGGTTGCGGAGGCCACTTACGTGTACACCCACACCAAATCCAAGCCTGAAGGGCGCCAGTTGCAAAAAGTGTTGGTCGGTGCCAGCAACGCATCAGAGATCGCAGCCTCATTTGCGGTGGCGGTGGGCACAGTGGCCGGCGTCGAGTTCGCCAAAGAGTGGGCCAATCGCCCAGCCAACTACGCAACGCCAACCTTGTTGGGGCAAGCCGCTCAAAGTCTGGCGGAGTTCGCCAAAATCAGCTGCGAAGTGTTAGGCCCCAAAGAAGTTGCCAAGCTGGGCATGGGCTCCTTCATGGCGGTCGCCCAGGGGTCTGACGAGCCTTTGCGCTTCATTGTGTTGAAGTACAGCGGCGCCACCAAAGCGCAGCCTCCGCTGGTGCTGGTGGGCAAGGGTATTACTTTTGATAGCGGCGGCATCTCCATCAAGCCTGCGGCGGAGATGGACGAGATGAAGTTCGACATGTCCGGTGCTGCCAGTGTGCTCGGAACTTTCAGGACGCTGGCGGAGCTGAAGCCCGCGATCAATGTGATCGGCTTGATCCCGGCTTGCGAAAACCTGCTGAACGGCAAAGCTGTGAAGCCTGGCGACGTGGTGACCAGCATGAGCGGCCAGACGATCGAAATTCTCAACACCGATGCCGAAGGCCGGCTGGTGCTGTGTGATGCACTGACCTATGCAGAGCGCTTTAAACCGACCGCAGTGGTCGATATTGCCACCTTGACCGGGGCGTGCATGGTCGCGCTTGGTGGGGTCCGAAGCGGCCTGTTTTCCAGCAAGCCAGCGCTGGCAGATGCGCTTTTCAAAGCCGGTGAGACCAGTGGTGACTTGTGCTGGCAGCTGCCCCTCGATGAGGACTATGCGGATGGCTTGAAAACCAATTTTGCGGATGTGGCCAACGTGGCGGGTCGTGCAGGTGGTGCGATCACGGCTGCCAAGTTCCTCCAGCGCTTTACCGAGAAATTTGACTGGGCGCATTTGGATATCGCGGGCACCGCTTGGAAAGGTGGGGCCGCCAAGGGCGCTACCGGACGGCCTGTGCCCCTGCTCGTGGAGTTTGTGCTGAGTCAGGTTGCCGGTAAGTGACAGACGTTGCCTTTCATTTCGGGGCCCCGAACAAGCTGGAGTACGTGGGGCGCCTTCTGAGAAAGGCCGTCGCCCGAGGGGCGCGTTTGACGGTGCTCGCCGTTCCTGCCCAAGTGCAATATCTGGATGCCAGTCTATGGGCGACCTCGCCAACCGATTTCCTGGTGCATGGTGTTGACAACGGTGCATCGCCGGATCTGCGTTGCCCGGTTGTGTTGACATCCAAAGTTCATCCTGCTTTGTCGAGTCACGGCGTGTTGGTCAACCTGACCCATGAAATGCCCGAGGGCTTTGATGTGTTTGACCGGGTAATCGAGGTCGTGTCTGTGGATGAGGAAGATCGCGCCACGGCTCGTCTTCGTTGGAAGCAATATGTGCAGCAGGGCTATGCGATCCAACGGCATGACCTGAAGCTGAAAGGCGCTGAGTGATGCAGGCACCCAAACATCCCCCCCGTTTTTTGCCTACCCTGACCGAGGTAGTGAAGCATCCCGTGCCGGCGACGGAGCCCGCTGAAATTCCTGTGCTACCTGAGGAAGATGCGCTGGCGCCAGTCGTCGCTTCAACGTTCGTGGAGCCAGTGGCTTCCGTAACGACAGATGAAGAACTGATTGCCAAAGTGATGGTGCAGTTAACCCCTGTTTTGGAGCAAGTGGTGCAAGACGCTTTGCAGCAGAGTTTGCAGATGCGTCTGCAGACATTGTTGCCCGGCGTCATGGAAGACGTTGAGGCAACCGTCAGCCGTGCGGTAGCAGATGCATTGCAGGCCGCGC
Source organism: Rhodoferax sp. (assembly GCA_036735785.1). Lineage (GTDB taxonomy): Bacteria > Pseudomonadota > Gammaproteobacteria > Burkholderiales > Burkholderiaceae_C > Allorhodoferax. The sequence continues at coordinate 5,107 of DAINNP010000173.1, forward strand.
ATGCGACGCAGGAGCGCCAATGACGCCCAAGCTTTCGGCTGAAACACAGTTTTTTCTAAAAAGTTT
>DAINNP010000174.1:0-5158 GCA_036735785.1 Rhodoferax sp.
CACCTTGAAGTTACCCCGGCCCTGCGTAGTTATGTCACGACCAAGCTCGATCGCATCATGCGCCACTTCGATCAAGTGGTAGATGTCAAGGTTCTGCTCACCGTTGAAAAGCAAAAGGAAAAGGAACGACGGCAACGTGCCGAATGCAACATCCACGTCAAAGGCAGCGACATGTTTGCCGAGAGCGCGCATTCAGACCTGTATGCGGCGGTGGATGATCTGGTCGACAAGCTGGACCGCCAAGTGGTTCGGCACAAAGACCGTTTGCAAAATCACCACCACGAGGCACCGAAACGCCTGATGTAGTGTTGCAATTGAGTCCACAACACTAAAACCGCCCTAGTACGGGCGGTTTTTTTATGTGCATAATCCGCTCCTTACCATGAACCGCCTCGCGTCCATCCTCCCTCCTTCGCAAGTACTTGCGCAAGTCGATGTCACCAGCAAAAAACGCGCATTTGAAGAGGCGGGTTTGCTGTTTGAAAACCTGCACGGCCTCAGCCGGGCGTTGGTAACGGACAGCTTGTTTTCTCGTGAACGTTTGGGCTCTACAGGCTTGGGTCATGGTGTCGCCATTCCGCATGGTCGCATCAAGGGGCTCAAGTCACCGATGGCGGCCGTATTCCAGCTGGCTCACCCGATCGGGTTTGATTCGCCGGATGATGTGCCTGTCAGCTTGTTGATTTTTTTGTTGGTGCCCGAAGCGGCTACACAAAAGCACTTGGAAATCCTCTCCGAAATTGCGGAGTTGCTCAGTGATTCCGTGCTGCGCGAGCAAATCACCAGCTGCGCAGACGCGACCCAGTTGCATGGCTTGATTGCCGGTTGGCAGTCGGCGAGAGCTGCATAACCACCCACTGCCGAGCCTGGTACTGCCGTGAAACCTACCGCCGTAAGCGCTGACGCCCTTTTTGAAGAATTCCGGGGGCATTTGCGGTGGGAGTGGGTGGCTGGCTTGGGTGCCTCAGAGCGCCGCTTTGATGAAGTGGCCATTAAAGCTGCCAGGTCCGGTGCCGACTTGGTGGGTTACCTCAACTACATCCATCCTTATCGCGTGCAGATTCTGGGCGAGCGGGAGATTACCTACATCACCAACGCAACCCCTGAGGACTGTGCCCGTCGCATCTCACGCATCGTGACCTTGGAGCCGCCGGTATTGGTGCTGGCCGACGGGCAGGTGGCCCCACAAGCGCTGCTCGCCATGTGTGAGCGCGCGCAGATTCCCATGTTCGCGACCAAAGAGTCGTCCGCTTTTGTGATCGATGTGCTGCGGGCGTATTTGTCCAAGCACTTTGCAGATCGCATGTCCATGCACGGTGTGTTTATGGATATTCTGGGTCTTGGGGTGTTGATCACCGGTGAATCCGGTTTGGGCAAAAGCGAATTAGGTCTGGAGCTGATTTCGCGCGGCAATGGTTTGGTGGCCGACGATGCAGTGGACCTTTTCCGCATCAACCAGACGACGATTGAAGGTCGCTGCCCGGAGCTTTTGCAGAATCTTTTGGAAGTCCGTGGGATCGGCTTGCTCGATATTCGCGGTATCTTTGGAGAAACAGCGGTTCGCCGAAAAATGCGACTGAAGTTGATCGTGCACTTGGTTCGCCGCGAAACCTTGGAGCGCGACTACGAGCGCATTCCCTACGAGCCTCTCACACAAGACGTGCTCGGGATTCCAGTCCGCAAAGTAGTGATTCAGGTGGTGGCAGGCCGCAACATCGCCGTGTTGGTGGAGGCTGCGGTGCGCAACACGATTTTGCAGTTGCGCGGTATCGATACCTACCAGGAATTTGTGGAGCGCCATCGCAAGGCCATGGCGCAGGGCTACTAGTTCGTAGCGTTCCGGTGCGGGCAGTCGCCCTTGGTGCAGTGGGCGTATAGGCTCAGCGCATGGTCTGCAATCGCAAAGCCTTTGGACTTAGCGACCGATTGTTGGCGCTTTTCAATCTCGGCGTCGTAAAACTCTTCCACGCGTCCGCAGTCCAGGCACACCAAATGGTCGTGGTGCTGCCCTTCGTTGAGTTCATACACCGCTTTGCCGCTCTCAAAATGGCTGCGACTGAGAATGCTGGCCTGTTCGAACTGCGTCAACACGCGGTACACGGTGGCCAGCCCCACATCGGAGCGCTCTTGCAGCAAGACCCGGAACACGTCTTCGGCAGTCATGTGGCGTTGGGTGCCGCGCTGGAAGACTTCCAGAATTTTCAGGCGGGGGACAGTGGCTTTCAGGCCGGTGTTTTTCAGTTCGTCAATATTGTTCATCAGCACATTCCTGGCGTGGTCATCGGACAGGCCAATTGGGGCCAACCGCTACAATGCCGCGATCATATCGTTCTTCAATTTTCATGCCCCTTATATCCATCCGTAGTCTCCGGACTACCGCCGTTGTCTTGTCTTTGGCAACGCTGGGCGCATGCGGATCGGTCCGCTCTACCAGCGACAAAGCCCTGGGTGTGATGACACCCTACAAAATCGATATCGTGCAGGGCAATGTAGTGACCCGCGAACAGTTGGCGGTGTTGCGCGTGGGCATGCCACGGGCCATCGCGCAGGACGTGCTGGGCACCCCCTTGCTAACTAGTGTGTTCCATGCCGATCGATGGGATTACGTGTTTACGCTCAAGCGCCAGGGCAGTGAGCCACAGGCCCGCAAGGTCACCGTGTTTTTTGCCAACGATGCGATCAGCCGTATTGAAGCGGACGAGTTGCCCAGTGAAACAGAATTTGTGTCCACCCTGCGCTCGAAAGCGGTCGCGGGCCCGCTACCGCCTTTGACTGCGTCCGAGGATGCGTTGAAAAAGTTTCCCGCGCCCAAGCGGGGTGATGGTGCCGCCACTCCAGTTCCGTCTTCCAGCAACTCCGGTACTGCTTACCCGCCGCTGGAGCCCAGCGGACTTTGATCTCCCTTTGAAGAATAGTTAGACCATGACCCATACCATTGCCATCGCAGGTGCCTCCGGCCGCATGGGCCAGATGTTGATTGAAGCTGTGCGCGCTGCAGACGACTGCACCTTGACCGGTGCATTGGATATCGCGGGCAGTGCCGCATTGGGCTTGGATGCAGGCGCGTTTTCCGGCAAAGCGGCTGGCGTGTTGATCACCTCCGATTTGCGTGAAGGCCTGAAAAACAGCAAGGCGTTGATTGACTTCACCCGGCCAGAGGGCACTCTGGCGCATTTGCATGTGTGCCGCGAGCTGGGGGTTGCCGCTGTGATCGGTACCACCGGGTTTACCGACGAGCAAAAGGCGGAAATCGCCGAGATCGCCAAGTCCATTCCCATCATGATGGCTCCCAACATGAGCGTTGGGGTCAACGTGACCTTGAAACTGTTGGAGATGGCTGCCAAAGCGCTTTCTACCGGTTATGACATCGAGATTGTGGAAGCCCACCACCGTCACAAGGTGGATGCTCCTTCCGGCACCGCGCTCAAGATGGGCGAAGTCATCGCCGACGCCCTCGGTCGTGATTTAAAGGAATGCGCTGTGTACGAGCGCTATGGCGTGACCGGTGAGCGTGATCCCTCCAGCATCGGCTTTGCCACCATCCGGGGTGGCGATATCGTGGGTGATCACACGGTGCTGTTTGCCGGCACTGGCGAGCGGATTGAGATCACCCACAAGTCCTCCAGCCGTGCCACCTATGCGCAAGGCAGCTTGCGCGCCGTGCGCTATCTGGCTGGCCGGGCGCCCGGTTTGTATGACATGTTTGATGTACTCAATTTGAAATGAGTGCGTTGCACATCATCTTCCAGGGGGATGCGGTCCACACCAGTGTTGCATTGGTTCTGCTCAGCATGTCGGTGGTCGCATGGTTTGTGATTTTTTGGAAAGGCTGGCTTTTGCAGCGAGCCTCGCGCGATGTGTCCCGCAGTACCGCCGCCTTTTGGCAGTCACCGGATATGCAAGGCGCTTTGCTTGCCCTGCCGGCTTTTGACCGCGAGGGCTTGGTCCTTCCCCTGGTGCAGGCATCTCAAGTTCAACAGCCCGGTACCTTGGCGAGTGCCGGTGACCGTGGGCAGCAACTCACCCGGGTGCTGCGCGATGCCTTGCATGGTGTGTTGCAGCGCCTCCAAGCCGGGCAGGTGCTGTTGGCCACGGTGGGCTCCACGGCGCCTTTCGTCGGGCTACTGGGCACGGTGTGGGGGATCTATCACGCGCTGGTCGGTATCACGGGCGGTGGCCAGGTCAGTATCGACAAAATCGCGGGGCCCGTCGGCGAAGCGCTGATCATGACGGCCGCAGGCTTGGCGGTGGCGATTCCTGCCGTGTTGGCTTACAACATTTTCGGCCGCCTGATCGGGCGTATCGAGGCCGATCTGGAAGGTTTTGCGCTGGATCTGCGTGAGTTGTTGCTCACGCGCGGCAACGGGGCCTGATCATGGCTTTTGGCCGCCTCGAGCGCTCCAATGCACCCCAACCGATCAGCGACATCAATATGACGCCGCTGATCGACGTCATGCTGGTGCTGCTGGTGATTTTTATCATCACCGCACCTTTGATGGTGAGCGCCGTCAAGGTAAATCTGCCGCAAGCCCAAGGAGGGCAAGCGCTCAATGCTCCTCAATTCATAGCGGTTTCCGTGGATCCTGCAGGGCAGGTGTATGTGAACGAGCAGCCGCTCGACCAGCCTGCTATCGGCAAAGCATTTGAAGAGGCCGCCAAACGCAACCCCCAAACAGAAGTCCAGTTGCGCGCCGACTCCACGGTGCCCTATGGGCAGGTGGTGGAGTTGATGGGGTTGGCCCAAAAAGCGGGTCTGAGCAAGATCGGATTCGTGGCCGAACCGCGGCCGACAGCAGCTCCCTGAACCATGGCGCAGTGCAGCGCCTAAAATCGCACCAAGCCTCTCTATTTGGCAGCGCCTTTGCTGCTCACTCCCCATGCAAGACAAGTACCAGCACCTCGACGTAGAACAAGCCGCGCAAGCCCATTGGGCACAGCCTTTGTGGAATGGCGATACCGCCTACCGTGTGACCGAAAACGCCGTGGGCGTGGACGGCAAGCCCAAGAAGAAGTTCTACGCATGCTCCATGCTGCCTTACCCCAGCGGCAAGCTGCACATGGGCCACGTGCGCAACTACACCATCAACGACATGCTGGCCCGCTACCTGCGCATGAACGGCCACAACGTGCTCATGCCCATGGGCTGGGACGCCTTCGG
>DAINNP010000175.1:0-5140 GCA_036735785.1 Rhodoferax sp.
CCGGGGTGGTGCGCGCGCATGTGGAGGCCAAGAGGGCCGGCTTGCAGTTTTTGCCCGGTGCGGAGTTTCATGTGCCTTACCCGCATGCCGATGCGCAGGCTCAGGGCGCCAGCTTCACCGTGGTGGTGTTGCCGCACAACTTGCAGGGCTGGGGCAACCTGTGCGAGTTCATCACCCGCGCGCGCATGGCGGCGGCCAAGGGCGATTACCGGGTGGCCTGGCTGGGGCAGCCAGACGCCTCGCCTTGGCACACGCTGCGGCATTGCGAGGTGCTGTTGCACCTGCCGCTTGCTATCAAAACAGAAGCGGCTTGCGCAATAGCGATGAGCGCTAGAGGCCTATTTGGCACTCATTGCTGGCTGGCGGTGACTGCGGGGCTGGGCGGCATGCAGGCCCTGGAGCGGGCGCACTGGCAGCAGATTGCGGCGGTAAGCGGGCTGGCCCCCATTGCCACCGGGCAGGTGCGCATGCACACCCGCTCGCGCAAGCCGCTGCACGATGTGCTGACCGCCGTGCGCTGCGGCCTGCCGGTGGCGCAGTGCGGCTTCGCGCTGCAGGCCAATGCCGAGCACCACCTGCGCAGCCGCGCCCGGCTGGCGAGCCTGTTCACACCCGACGAGCTGGCCCACACGCTGGTGGTGGCGGGGCGCTGCAGTTTTAGCTTGGACGAACTCCAATACCATTACCCGCTGGAGTCAGTGTTGCCGGGCATGAGTGCAGCACAAACCCTGCGCCACTACACGGATGAGGGTGCTGCGGAGCGCTACCCCGGTGGCATGCCGGACGACATCCGCGCACGGGTGAACCATGAGCTTGCGCTGATTGCCGAGCTGAACTACGAGATGTATTTCCTCACCGTGCACGACTTGGTGTGCTTTGCGCGGCGCGAGGGCATTTTGTGCCAGGGGCGCGGCTCGGCGGCCAACTCGGTGGTCTGTTATTGCCTGCACATTACCGAGGCAAACCCTGCCGAGACCTCGTTGCTGTTTGAGCGCTTTATCAGTCGGGAGCGCCATGAGCCACCGGACATTGATGTGGACTTTGAGCACCAGCGGCGCGAAGAGGTTATCCAATACATCTACGCCAAATACGGCCGGGAGCGGGCCGCCATTGCCGCCACCGTGGCCCACTACCGGCCCCGCAGTGCGCTGCGCGATGTGGGCCATGCACTGGAGATTCCCGAGGCGCTGATCATCGCCATGTCCAAAGAGCACCCCGGCATGTACAGCCGCGAGGTGCTGGTGGATCGTCTACGGTCTGCTATCGAAAAAGTAGCGGGTGACGCTTTTTCTGTCGGGGCTGAAGGCACTTTTGAGCATAAATCAGCCCCCGGTAACGCCATCCCGCCCCCGCGCCGCCTGCAACTCTGGCTGGACCTGGCCATCGCGTTGCAGAATTTCCCCCGCCACCTGAGCCAGCACGTGGGCGGCTTTGTGCTCACCCAGGGCCCGCTGACACGCTTGGTGCCGGTGGAAAACGCGTCCATGAAAGACCGCTCCATCATCCAGTGGGACAAAGACGACCTCAGCGCCGTGGGCCTGATGAAGGTGGATGTGCTGGCCCTGGGCATGCTCAGCGCCATCCGCCGCTGTTTGGCCTTAGTCACCCAGCGCCGGAGCCTGCCGCAGCCGCTGCGCATGCAAGACATTCCACGGGACGACCCCGCCACCTACGACATGATTTGCGCCGCCGACACGGTGGGCGTGTTCCAGATCGAGAGCCGCGCGCAAATGAGCATGCTGCCGCGCCTCAAGCCCCGCAAGTATTACGACCTGGTGGTGGAGGTGGCCATCGTGCGGCCCGGCCCGATTCAGGGCGGCATGGTGCACCCCTATCTGAAAGCGCGTAACCACCCCATGCCTGTCGAGTCGCCATACCCCGCCTTGCGGGACGCGCTGAGTCGTACCCATGGTGTGCCGATTTTTCAGGAGCAGGTCATGCAAATTGCCGTGCTGGCGGCTGGCTATACGCCGGGCGAGGCCGATGGGCTGCGCCGCTCTATGGCCGCCTGGAAGCGGCACGGCAATGTCAGCGGCCACCACGACCGCTTGGTGGGGGGCATGGTCGAGCGCGGCTACCCGCAAGACTTTGCCGAGGCTATCTTCAAGCAGATGGAAGGCTTTGGTGAATACGGTTTCCCCGAGAGCCATGCGGCCAGCTTTGCGCTCCTGGTCTACATCAGCAGCTACCTCAAGTGCCACGAGCCCGCCTGCTTTCTGGCCGCCATGCTCAACAGCCAGCCGCTGGGCTTTTATGGCCCAGCCCAACTGGTGCAAGACGCTCAGCGCCACGGTGTGGAAGTGCGCGCGGTAGACGTGCAGCACAGCAGCTGGGATTGCACGCTGGAGGGCGATGCCGTGCGCCTGGGGCTGCGTCTGGTGAGCGGCCTGCAAAAAAGCGTAGCTGAGCGCATCTGCTATGTACGTCAGCAGGTGCCATTTGTTTCCACCCAAGACCTGGCCCTGCGCTGTGGTTTGGACACCGATGATTTGCGGGCGTTGGCCAGCGCCGATGCGCTGCAGTCCCTCAGCGGCCACCGCCGCCAGCAGGTGTGGGATGCATCGGCCCTGCGCTCCGCGCCCGCCTTGCTGCAAGGCGTGCCGATTGACGAGGCTGCGTTGGCGTTACCTGCGGCAGGTGAGGGGGAAGAAGTCACCTTCGATTACGCCGCAGTAGGGCTCACTTTGCGCTCCCACCCCTTGCAGCTCTTGCGCAAGTTGCTATCAAAACAGAAGCTGCTGACGGCCGCACAAATGCGCGACTACCCCAGTGGCCGCTTGGTGCGCGCCTGCGGCATCGTCACCGCCCGGCAGCAACCGCAAACCGCCAAAGGCGTGGTGTTTGTGACGTTGGAGGATGAAACCGGGAGCGTGAACGTCATCGTCTGGCGCTCAGTGAAAGAGCAGTTTCGCCACGTGGTGTACCAGTCCCGCTTGATGGCGGTCTATGGCGTGTGGCAGCGTAATGACGAGAGCGGCGGCCAGGTCCGCCACGTGGTCGCCAAGCGGGTGGTGGACATGACGCACCTGCTCGGCGATCTGGAAACCAGCAGCCGGGACTTTCACTGAAGCCCCGGCTGCAACCGGGCGTGGCGCGGTTTACACCGCCTCAGGCATGCCGCTTTGCAGCGAGCGGGCAATCGCCAGGCCGATACGGGTGGCTTCCATGGCGTCAGACAGAGTCAGCGTGAGCTGGGTCTCACCACGGCAGGCCGCCACGAACTCGGCCATTTCGGCGGCAAACGCAGCTTGGAAGCGCTCGTAAAAGTCCTTGAGCACGGCATGGCGCACGCCGTGGGCATCGCTGGTGACGATGCGGTCACGCGCAGCGTGCTCGCCAATCGTCAGCTTGCCGGCGGTGCCGATCACTTCGGTGCTGGTCTCGTGGCCGTGGGCCATGGTGCGGGATGCATAGAGCACTGCTTTGGCGCCGCCTTCAAACTCCACCACGGCAATGCCGTTGTCCACATCGCCACACGCGGCCAGGCCGGGGTGCAAGGCGATGGTGCCGGTTGCGAATGCGCGCAGGGCTTTGGGGCGGCCGAGCATCCAGCGGGCGAGGTCAATGTCGTGCACGCTGCAGTCCATGAAGATGCCGCCCGAGGTGGGGGCAAATTTCACGAAGAAGCCTTCGGGGTCGTTCTGGTCGCAGGTTTGCGAGCGCACGATGAAGGGGCGGCCGATGTCACCCGCCGCAACGCTAGCCTGGGCCGCACGGTAGCTGGGGTCGAAGCGGCGCACAAAGCCCACCATGGCTATCAGGTCGGGGTGTTTTTCGGCCTCGGCCAGCACCCGCTCGCAATCGGGCAGGTTCAGGGCCAAAGGTTTTTCCACAAACACGTGCTTGCCGGCCTGCAGAGCGGCAATGGCCTGGTCCGCGTGCAAGGAGGTGGGGGTGACGAGCACTACCGCATCCACATCGGGGCTGGCCAGCAGGTCTTCATAGCGGGAGTACACCTGCTGGATACCCAGCTGCTCGCGGGCATAGGCCTGCTCGGCCTCTACCGGGCTGCAGGCTGCGGTGAGCACGCAGTTGCGGGTGCTGAAGGCCAGAGCTTGGGCGTGGCGCTGCCCCAAACGGCCGAGGCCGACGATACCAATACGCAAAGGAGAAGTCATGGTGCGGCTCAGAAGGTGATGATGCGGTTGTTGGCAGCGCTTTCGGCCGCAGCGTCGGCCAGGATTTGGGCATCCACGCCGTCTTGCACCGTGGTGCGGAAGCTGCCGCCGTTTTGCAGTTGGGTGAAGAAGTGCTCAATCTCCAAGCGGTACGCGGCTGCGTAGCGTTGCAGGAAGAAGGCTTCAGGGTTGTCCTGCGAGGTGCCTTGCGCGGTGGCTTGGGTGACTTCGCTGGGCTTGTGGTTGCCACACTGCAGCATGCCCTTGGAGCCAATGACTTCAAAGCGCTGGTCGTAGCCGTAGGCGGCGCGGCGGGTGGTGTTGATCTGGCACAGGCGGCCTTTGACAGTCTTGATGGTGACTGCGGTGCAATCAAAGTCGCCGGCCTTGCCGATGGCGGGGTCGGTCAGGCAGGAGCCGGTGGCGCTGAGCCAGGCGGCCTTGTCGCCATCGCCACACAAAATCCAGCGAAACACGTCAAAGTCGTGGATCAGCATGTCGCGGAAGATGCCGCCGGACTGCTGGATGTATTCCACCGGCGGCGCGCCGGGGTCGCGGCTGGTGATGACCAGCATCTCGGGGTTGCCGATGTCGCCGCGGTCCAGGCGTGTCTTGGCCTCGTTGAAGGTGGGGTCGAAACGGCGCTGGAAGCCGATCATGCAGGCCACGCCTGCCGCCGACACGGCTTTGGCCACTGCCTCGGCGCGTTGCACCGACAAGTCCACCGGCTTCTCGCAGAAGACGTGTTTGCCGGCAGCAGCGGCGCGTGCAATCAGGTCGCTGTGGGTGGTGGTGGGGGAGCAGATGGCGACCGCATCAATGCTTTTATCGGCAAATACGGTGTCAATGTCTGCAACTTGTGCGCCCAGGGTTTGCGCCAAGTCGGCCGCCGCAGCGGGCATGGCGTCGCACACGTACTTGAGTTGCACGCCGGATTGGGCGGCGAGGTTGGTGGCGTGGATACGGCCGATGCGGCCAGCGCCGAACACTGCGACGTTTTTCATGAAAGTTCCTGTCTCCGT
>DAINNP010000176.1:0-5109 GCA_036735785.1 Rhodoferax sp.
CCACGCCCTCGATGAATTCAAAGTCGATGTCGTAAATCGACTTGCCGTCTTCAAACCGGTCAATCAGATACAGGGGCGCGCCGCCAATGCCTTTGATGGCAGGCAGGTTCAGCTCCATCGGGCCGGGGCGCAGCTCTACGGGCTGGGCGCCCAATTCGAGCGCACGCTTGTAGGCGTGATGCGAGTCTTTCACGCGGAATGCCATTCCGCAGGCGCTCGGGCCGTGCTCGGCGGCAAAGTAGCCGGCCACGCTTTTGGGCTCGCGGTTCACGATGAAATTGATATCGCCCTGGCGGTACAGCACCACGTCTTTGGAGCGGTGCTTGGCTACCAACGTAAAGCCCATGCGCTCAAACACCGGCTCGATCACGCCCGCTACCGGAGAGGCGAATTCCACAAATTCGAAGCCCATCAGGCACATCGGGTTCTCGAACAAATCAGTGGTGGTGGTGCGCATGGCAAGGCTCCTCGAAAGCATGTTTTGAAAAGCATGATTGTGGGCAAATGGCGCTGCAATGGGTATGCAAGTTTGGCACCCCACAGCCTTTTTATGCATAATTTGTGCATGAATAACAAAAACTACGAAAATTTACTGCTTGATAGTTACGACATCAGTCTTCTTGCTGCACTGCAGCGCGATGCTTATGCCACCCACCAACAAATCGGTGAGCAAGTGCATTTGTCGGCCTCGCAGGTGAGTCGGCGGGTACAGCGCCTACAGACGGGCGGCTTTGTGCGGCGCTATGTTGCCCTGCTGGAACCCCAAGCGTTGGGCCTAGGTGTGCGCGCCATGAGCTATGTCACGCTGACCCGCCACGGGGGGGATGAGGGCACCGCGTTTGAGAAAGAAATAGGCTCCATTCCCGAGGTGTTGGAGTGCTACTCGGTAGCCGGTGAGTCGGACTACATCCTGCACATCGTGTGTGCAGATTTGGGCGTGTTGTCCGAGCAGGTCTTGCGCCGCATCACCCGCATTCAGGGGGTGGGCAGCATCCGGTCCAACATCGTGCTCAACTGCATCAAGAGCAGCACCGAGTTGCCGCTGGGGCATTTGAGGCGCTAGCAGCCCCGATACACTGGGCAACCATCGTACTCAGGACACCTATGCGAAAGCTTGCTTTTTCAATGATTCTCAGCGTTGTTATGGCATCGCCGGCCGTGGCGCAAACCACTCGCGACACCGCTTACAAACTGGCTGAACTGGCAATTGACGAGTCCTTTAAAGGCGTGAAGCCCTTGATGGATGGCGCCCTTGACAACCTGCTCAAGGACGCAGCGACCAAAGGTCGTTCTGACCGGTCTCTGGAAATTTTTGTCGAAGAGGTCAAGAACGCCTTCAACCGGGAAAACTTGATCAAGTTGGCGGCAGACGTGTGGTCCCGCGAGATGACAAAAGAAGAACTCCAACAGGCTATCGATTTCATCGAATCGCCTGCGGGTCGAAAATTCAAAACCGTCAGCAAGTCCATGGCAGAACGGCACAACATGATGCCCATTTTTCAAGATGCCTGCGGCCGTGCCCGAGCCCGGGCACTCAATGTTGGTATGAGCACCAGCGGACTCGACGCCGCCTGCAACCAACTCCGTTGACGATCAACACACTCAAAGCAGGGCAGGCGCTGTGCGCTTGCCCACCCCCAGCGCCGCACCCACGCTCAGCAGCAGCACCAGCGCTGCACCCAGCAGGGTAGCGCCGTACCAGCCCCGGTCCATGAACACCCCGAACACCAAGGGTGAAATAGCAAAACCCGTGTCCAGCCCCGAATACACCAGCCCATACACCCGGCCGGTGGCACCCTTGGGGGTGGCTTTTTTGATCATCATGTCGCGCGAGGGGCCGCCGATACCGACTGCAAAACCGGTGATCGCCAACACCACCATGGTGCCGGTAGCACCCAGCCAACCGGTGCCGCACAGCGCGAGCAGCACCGCACCGGCCGCCATGGCCATGGCGACCACGCGGTCTGAGTGCTTGGACTTGGCCGCCACAAAACCGCCAATAAACATGCCCATCGCCCCAAACAGCATGTACGACGAAATGGTGTAAGTGGCCGCCTCAAAGCTGACCCCGTGCATCGCCTTCAGGATGGAGACCGCATAACTCTGCACGACGGCCAGCGTCATGGTCGAGAGCAAAAAGAAGCCAAAACACCACCACACCACCGGCAGCTTCATGAACGCCATGTCGTGCTCCGCCTTGGGGCCACCGGCCACGGGAGCGGCTTTTCGGGCCACTGTGGTGTGCAGGTGCTGCCGCTGGCTCGCCAGCACGCCAATCACCACCACAAACAGCAAAGCGGCAGCGAGATACGTTTGGCGCCAGCCGATAACAGCGCCCAGGCCGGCAAAAAACACCGGTGCCAAGGCCCAACCCAAGTTGCCACTCAGCCCGTGGGCGCTAAAGGCGTAGCCCAGCCGCGGCGCAGACACCCGCTGGTTCAGGATGGTGAAGTCCACCGGATGGAACGTGGCATTGCCCAAGCCCGCCAACACCGCCACCATCATCAGGCCGGCATAGCTGGTCGCAAACGACGCCAGCACACAAGCCACCACAAACAGGCTCAGCGCCATGAACAGCAGCGGCCGTGCCCCGAAACGGTCCACCACAAACCCGGCACACGCCTGACCCACGCCAGACACCACAAAAAACGCGGTCATCAGCAAGCCCAGCTGCGAGTAATTGAGACCGAACTCCTGCATAAACACCGGGAACAGCAGCGGCAGTATCAAGTGCCCAAAGTGCGAGCTGCCGTGGGCCAAGCCGATCAGGCCGATCACCGTGGCATCTTGTTTGAAAGGGGCCGCAATCGCGGCAGCAGGCAGGGTGGCAGTAGTCATGCACTCATCCTACGACTGGGCCGGTTTTCTGAAATGCGACAAAAAGACAATAATCATCGAAAACCAGCCAATCCCCAGCCTGCCCTGCCCCTCTGCACTTTTGCCATGACACGCACCGTCAAACCTACCCACCTGCACCCGGTGCAGAGCGACACCTCGCCCCACCGCCCGCCCACAGCCCAGCGCCCGGTGCGCAGCCGCGGGCGTGCGCTGGCCATGAACGCGCACATCGAGCCACATCAACACGCGTGGTCCCAGTTCACCTACTGCGCCAGTGGCCTGATGCAGGTCACCGTGACCCAAGGCGCGTGCGAAACCACCTTCATCGTGCCGCCCAGCCGCGCGGTGTGGATTCCGCCCCAAGTGCAGCACACCGTGGTGGTGCTGGAGAGCGCCGAGCTGCGCACGGTAGACATCGCCCCCGCCGCCCTGCCCGCCAGCTGGGCGGACTGCCGGGTGCTGGTGGTCAGCCCGCTGCTGCGCGAGCTGATAGGCGCGCTGCAGGGTAGCGAGCCCGGCCCGCGCGAAGACGCGGTCATGGCCCTGGCGCTGGACGAAATTCAACACGCCGACACCCAGGCACTCGGCGTACCCATGCCGCACCCGGTGCTGGGAGACAAGCGCCTGCGCGCCCTGTGCGAAGCCGTGCTGCGCGACCCGGCCGAAAAAAACCAGCTGCGCGAATGGGTGGCCGAGGTAGGCGCCAGCGAGCGCACCGTGGCCCGCTTGTTCCGCGACGAGCTCGGCACCAGCTACCAGCAATGGCGCACCCAGGCGGTGCTGGCCCACGCCCTGCCCCAGCTCGCCCGTGGCGTGCCGATTGCCCAAGTGGCAGCCGCCAGCGGCTACGCCAGCGACAGCGCGTTCTCAGCCATGTTCAAGCAGGCCATGGGCAAAGCGCCGAGTTACTTCCAAAGCAAAACGCTATCAAAACAATAGCTACAGGCGCAGGTTAATCCTGGGCTATGGGCAATTTAGATGAAAAAAACTGCCTGGCCGCATTACTGACTGATGGCGGAGGTAAAGATCAGGCGGTTGCCAAAGGGGTCAGTGACTGACATGTCCCGGCTACCCCAGGGCATGTCCTGAATGCCGGGGCGGGCTTGCTTGTACTGCTTGGCCAGCAGCTTTTGCTGAAACGCGTCCAATCCCGTGGCCTCGATACGCATGGCGGAGCCCGGGCTGCAGTCGCCATGGTGTTCGGACAAATGCAGCACACAGCCATCCAGCGAGATCTGCAGGTACAACGGCAAGTCGGGTGCGAAGCGGTGCTCCCAATCGACCTTGAAGCCTAAAAAATCGACATAAAACTCTTTGGCCTTAGCCTCGTCGAAGATGCGGAGGATAGGTGTGGTTTTTCCAAACAGCATGGTGTGCTCCTGTCAGACGGCTTGGCTGCCCTGTGCAGACTGCGGCAAGCCGAAAATCCGGTCGAAAGCCCACGTAAAGGCCACGGTATAGGCAAAGAAGAAGGCCAACAATCCCAAGTCCGCCACAAAGGCCGCCCAGAGCGAAATGTCGAGCCAATACGCCATCACCGGCATGAGGATGATGGCCAACCCCCCCTCAAAACCCAGCCCATGCACCAAGCGGCGCCGGGCCGAGCGGCCCTTGACGGACTGGCGCGCCTCCCAGCGCTCAAACAGGCTGTTAAACACATAGTTCCAGGCGAGCGCGATGCTGGACATGACGACCGCCAGCAGCAAAGCCGACCCCGGCGGATGAGAAAAGAAAAGTGCCAGCGTAGGCGTGACTACGGCAATGGCTATGCCCTCATAGAGGCAGGCTTGAAGAATTCGACGTTGCAAAGGAGACATGGCGGCATGGTAACGGCTGCCCGGGGCCAAGCTAACATTCCCCGCCCACGCGACACAAAGCCCATTCCTGCAAACTTTTATCTTGACCCGCAAGCCCTCAAACAGTTCTGCGAATCCCACCGCATTCGCAGCTTGGCCCTGTTTGGCTCACAAGCCAAGGGCAGCGCGCGGGCGGACAGCGATATAAATTTGTTGGTCGACTTTGAGCCCTATGGTGTACCGGGCTTGCTGGGTATGGCCGCGTTGGAAGATGCGCTTTCGGCCTTGGCGGGCGGTCGCAAAGTGGATTTGCGCACGCCAAGCGATTTGTCACCCCACTTCAGGGACGAAGTGGTGCGCACCGCCCAAGTGCGATATGCGCGCTGAAGCTCACATGAAGTGCGCACTTTTGCTACAAAAATAGTAGCTACTCGCGCATGATCCATATGGGCTAGATGCCCGTTTTATCTAAAAA
>DAINNP010000177.1:0-5098 GCA_036735785.1 Rhodoferax sp.
CTCATGCCGGTGATGTCGAGGTCGCGGCCGCGGGTGCTTTCGCGGTGCTCGTTCCACACCGATTCGGGGGTCAGGTAGGGGAAAAGCGTGGCGTGGGTGGGGGTGAGGCCCAAGGCGGCTTCCAGGCGTTGACCGAAGTCCACGGCAATAGACCAGTCGTGGCGTGGCACATCGGTGCTGCCGGGTGCGCTGGGTGGCG
Organism: Rhodoferax sp.; assembly: GCA_036735785.1. Taxonomy (GTDB): domain Bacteria; phylum Pseudomonadota; class Gammaproteobacteria; order Burkholderiales; family Burkholderiaceae_C; genus Allorhodoferax. The sequence continues at coordinate 200 of DAINNP010000177.1, forward strand.
GTACTGCAGCGCGCACCCGGGAAATGCGACGCTCGCTGTTGGTCACGGTGCCTTCTTTTTCGCCCCAGGTGGTAGCGGGTAGCAGCAGGTCGGCGTAACGCGCGGTGGCGGTGGTGGCAAATGCTTCTTGCAGCACCACAAATTCGGCGCGCTCCAGGGCGCGGCGTACCGTGGTCTGGTCCGGCATGCTTTGGGCCGGGTTGGTGCAGGCGATCCAGAGGGCTTTGATTTCACCGTCAGCCGCGGCCTGGAACATTTCGATCGCCGACTTGCCCGGCACTTCGGGAACTGTGCGGCCCTGAAGATTCAGGCCCCACAGGGTGTCCACTTCTGCCCGGTGTACCGGGTTGGCCATGTCGCGGTGGGCCGGAAGCAGGTTGGCCAGGCCGCCCACTTCACGCCCGCCCATAGCATTGGGTTGGCCGGTGAGGCTGAAAGGGCCAGCGCCTGGCTTGCCGATTTGGCCGGTGGCCAGGTGCAGGTTGATGAGGGCGGTGTTCTTGGCGGTACCTGCACTGGACTGGTTCAAGCCCATGCAGTACAGGCTGAGCGTGGCCGCGGAGCGCGCGAACAGGCGCGTGGCTTCCATCAGCTCGGCCTTGCGGATGCCGCAGACCGCGGCTACCGCGTCGGGGGTGCAGTCGCGTACCAGCGCCTTGAGCGCATCGAACCCTTCGGTGTGGGCGGCAATGTAGGCCGCGTCCGTCCAGCCTTCCCATAGCATGAGGTGCAGCATGCCGTTGAAGAGCATCACGTCGGTGCCAGGCTGGATTTGCAGGAACAGGTCGGCCGCTTCGGCGGTGTCGGTGCGGCGCACATCCACCACCACGATTTTGAGGTCTGGGTTGGCGGCTTTGGCGTCTTCGATCCGGCGGAAAAGAATGGGGTGGGCGTAAGCTGCGTTCGAACCCGCGATGAACAGGGTGCTGGCCAGGCCGAGGTCTTCGTAGCTGGCGGGCGGCGAGTCGGCGCCTAGCGTTTTCTTGTAGCCGGCGACCGCGCTGCTCATGCACAGGCGGGAGTTGGTGTCGATGTTGTTGGTGCCGATCAGGCCCTTGGCCAACTTGTTGAAGACATAGTAGTCCTCGGTGAGCAACTGGCCGCTCAGATAAAAGCCTACGGCATTTGGCCCATGGTCGCGGATGATCCGGGCGAACCGGGTCGTGGCGGTGTGCAGGGCGCTGTTCCAGGTTACCGGCTCCGGGGTGCTGCCCCGCTGAGGGCGCAGCAGGGGCTGCAGCAAACGGGTTTGTAGTGTGACTTCGGCGGTAGCCGTCAGGTGCAGGGTGCTGCCCTTGGAGCACAGGCGGCCGAAGTTGGCCGGGTGCTGGGGGTCGCCTTTGACGCCGGTGATCTGGTTGCCCGTGCTTTGAATGATGACGCCGCAGCCTACCCCGCAATAGGGACAGGTGCTTTTGGTTTCTTGGACTGGCATAGGCAGCGGGTGGGTGAGGTCAGGCGGCGGAGGTGCGACGTGCAGGTCCTGCAATGGGGCGCACCAAATCAGTGCCGTGGGTTTGTAGCTCAGCGGCGCTCAGGTACACCACGCCGGCCTCCAGCTTCACGCTGAATTTGGGGGTGCAGCCTTCATCCGGTGCGCTGGCCTGGCCATCGCACAGGCCGATCGTCCAGTTGTGCAAGGGGCAGGCCACGCTGGTGCCGAACACAATGCCTTGCGACAGCGGGCCGCCTTTGTGGGGGCAGCGGTCGAGCAGGGCGAACACTTCATTCTGGGTGTTGCGGAAGATGGCAACGTCCAGCCCGGTGGCACGCTCTACGCGGCGTGAGCCCAGTACGGGGATGTCTTCGAGGGGGCAGATGCGGGTCCATTCGGTCATGGGATTCTCCTGAATGCTATTACTTTGATAGCTTCTGGCTCAATCAATGTATGGGCCAGAGGCTAATATGGTGTTTAAGAGGTCTTGAGGTCCGCATACAGACCGGTTACCCGGTCCATCACGGTGAGAAGGTTTTCGCTGGCCAGGTACACATCGGTCATGGGGCGTGGGCGTTGCGCGCCTTCTTGCAGGTTTTGCAGGGCACTGTCAAAAAACACCCATTGGGCCTCACCGAGGGTCAGCTCATCTTTGATGCGTGCTGTCGCCTCCGGTGCGGTTTTCAGCAGATGCATCGCGGCAGTGAACTCACTGCGCGCTTTGCCGAGCTCCATGCCAGCGGTAGCGGCATCGACCGGCAAGGTGGTGGCCAGGTAGTACTTGGCCATGCGCTGACTCAGCATGCGTTGGCGCCCGGCTACGTTGACCAGTTTGCCCACCGGCTTGGCCAGTGCCGCCTCAAACTGCTGGGTGCCTTGGTGGGCGAGTGCGAGCACCTTGGCGTCTTGTTGCAGCAGGGCTGCGGCTGCCTCGCGGGAAGGTGCTTTGCCAACCAGCAGGGCTTTGTAGTCACTCCAGGCGCCTTCCAGCTTGGTATAAGTGGTTCGTACCTCGGGATTGGGGGCAAAGGCTTTGAGCTCCACCAACTGCCGATCGAACAGGGTGATGGACTTGTCCAGCACCAGCTGAGCGCTGGCCTTCTCCACGTTCAGCAGCAGCGCCAGCCAGGCTTTGCCCATACGCTGGCTCAGCATCCGCTGTCGGCCGGCTTTGTTGATGATGTCGCTGAGGTCCAGCACCTGCGCTTGCGCACAGGGCAGGGCCAGTGCCAGCGCACCAGCGCCGGCGGCAGTGATCAGGCTTCGGCGTTGCATCTGGCTTCCTTCGCGTATTAGGCGGTGGCCACCGGTGCGAATTGGCGGGTGTCGACCTGTGCGTCCTGAAAATCGAACCACGGATCGGGCTCGCCGTCCAGTGCGAACAGCAGCTCTTCGTTCAGGGCTTTGCGGCCTTCGGCGTCCTCCAGAATGCGCTTCTTCACATAGTCCAGACCCACACGGCTCACGTAGTGCACGGTGCGCTCCAGGTACCAGCCTTCCTTGCGGTAGAGCTGCATGAAGGCGCCGGTGTACTCCAGCACTTCTTCGGCCGTCTTGAGCTTGACGAAGAAATGCGCCACTTCGGTCTTGATGCCGCCGTTGCCGGCGATGTACATCTCCCAGCCGCTGTCCACACCGATGATGCCCACGTCCTTGATGCCGGCCTCGGCGCAGTTGCGCGGGCAGCCGGAGACGGCGTACTTGACCTTGTGCGGTGCATACATGCGCCAGTGGGCGCGCTCCAGGTCCTTGCCCATCTGGGTGCTGTCCTGGGTGCCCATGCGGCACCACTCGCTGCCCACGCAGGTTTTGACCGTGCGCAGGGCCTTGGCGTAGGCATGGCCGGAGGGCATGTCGATGTCTTTCCAGATGCTGACCAAGTCTTCCTTTTTCACGCCCAGCAAGTCGATGCGCTGGCCACCGGTGACTTTGATGGTAGGGACCTTGTATTTGTCGGCGGCGTCGGCAATGCGGCGCAACTCGTCAGCCGTGGTCTCGCCGCCCCACATGCGCGGGATGACGGAGTAGGTGCCGTCCTTCTGGATGTTGGCGTGGCTGCGTTCGTTGATGAAGCGGCTTTGCGGGTCGTCCTTGGCCAGCTTGGGCCAACTGGAAATCAGGTAGTAGTTGAGCGCGGGGCGGCAGCTGGAGCAACCGTTGGGCGTCTTCCAGCCCAAGCCTGTTTGCACGTCGGCAATGGTGAGGTATTTGTTGGCCACAATCGCATCACGCACGGCCTGGTGGCCGTGATCGGTGCAGCTGCACATGGCCTTGGTCTTGGGGGTGGCAGAGTAGTCACCACCGGCCGTGAACATGATGATCTGCTCTACCAAGCCGGTGCAAGAACCGCACGATGCACTGGCCTTGGTGTGCTTTTTCACTTCGTCCAAGGTAAACAGACCTTTTTCTTTAATGGCTTTGCAGATGGCGCCTTTGGTGACGCCATTGCAGCCACATACCTCGTCGCTATCGGCCATGGCGGCGGCTTTGTTCTGGCCTTGGTGGCCCACGTCGCCGATGTTGGAGCCGGCTTCGCCAAACATCAGCTTGTCGCGGATGTCAGCAATGTTGCGGCCGTCGCGCAGCATCTTGAAGTACCAGCTGCCGTCCACAGTGTCGCCGTACATGCAGGCGCCCACCAGCTTATCGTCTTTGATAACGAGCTTTTTGTAGACGCCGCCGAAGGGGTCGCTCATCACGATTTCTTCGGTGCCTTCGCCGCCCATGAATTCGCCGGCAGAAAACAGGTCGATACCGGTCACCTTGAGCTTGGTGGAAGTGAGCGACCCTTGGTACAAGCCAATGCCGTATTCAGCCAAGTGGTTGGCCGCTACCTTGGCTTGTTCAAACAAGGGGGCCACCAGGCCATATGCAATGCCGCGGTGGGCCGCGCATTCGCCCACGCTGTAAATGCGGGCGTCAGTGACGGTCTGCATGGTGTCGGTGACCACAATGCCGCGGTCTACATGAAGGCACATGCTTTGGGCCAGTTCGGTGTTGGGGCGGATGCCCACGGCCATCACCACCAGGTCGGCAGGCACCTCGGTGCCATCTTTGAACTTGATGCTCTTCACCCGTCCGCCCTTACCGTCGTTCTCGGCGCCCACCAGCTCCTGCGTTTGTGCGCCCATCAGGAATTGCAGACCGCGCTCTTCGAGCGACTTTTGCAGCAACTTGCCCGCTACGCTGTCGAGCTGGCGTTCCATCAAGGTGGACTGCACGTGCACCACGCTCACGGTCATGCCACGCAGCATCAGGCCGTTGGCGGCCTCCAAGCCCAGCAGCCCTCCGCCGATGACGACGGCATGTTTGTACTTGGTGGCCGCCTCGATCATCGCGTTGGTGTCGGCAATGTCGCGGTAGGCGATCACGCCTTGCAGGTCTTTGCCGGGGATGGGCAGGATGAAGGGGTTGGAGCCGGTGCAGATCAGCAGGCGGTCGTATTCGGCCTCGGTGCCGTCAGA
>DAINNP010000178.1:0-5097 GCA_036735785.1 Rhodoferax sp.
AAAACGGTACCGAGCGACGAAGCGAAGATAACTTTCTTCTCTTCTGCCGACATCGGACGTGGGGCTGCGTTTGCCATTGTTTGTCTCCAATCGTTATGTCCAGCCCCCGACATGAAGGCTTGGTCGTATTCTTGGAGTGCCCACTGACCCTGCTCTGACGCGAAACCAACGCAGGCTTGCGCCAAACTGACGCCGCTCTGACAGATTAAGGTCTAACCCTGCACGTGCTTTTCGTATCGTGGCATTTTTTGAGGTTTCAAGGGTATACCCGCGAGGTGCTTGCTGACGAAATTACGGCCCGTGAAGTGTTCAGCGAGCCTTCAGGCTCCGCACGCAGGCCCGTGCCTACAATTCCGACGCCCCGAACCATAAAGAGACCCACAAGGGCTCGACAGGAGACACAAACCATGAACCCGACAACCATGCAAGCCGTGGCCGCAGGCCTGTTTGCGCTGGCATTGATCCACACTTTTTCGACCAAGTTTTTTGAACACTTGGCCCACACACGCCCCGCCCATGCCGGGGTGTGGCATTTGTTGGCGGAGGTGGAAATTGTGTTTGGCGTGTGGGCGATGATTTTCATGACCCTGATGGGCATCATGGAAGGCTTTGCTGCGGCGATGCAGTACCTCGACAGCCGCAACTTCACAGAGCCCCTTTTTGTGTTTGCCATCATGGTGGTGGCCGCCAGCAAACCGGTGTTGCAAGTGTCCTCGGCCGCGGTGCAGGCCATTGTGCGGATTCTCCCGATGAACCGGACCATGGCGTTTTTCTTCACCGCACTGGGCATCGTGCCGTTGCTGGGCTCCTTCATCACGGAGCCTGCGGCCATGACCCTGGCAGCGCTCTTGATGAAAGACACCGTCTTTGCCAAAGCCTCTCGGCGCCTGCAATACGGTGCACTCGGGGTGCTGTTTGTCAACATCTCCATCGGCGGCACCCTGACCCACTTTGCCGCCCCGCCGGTACTGATGGTCGCGGCCAAATGGAACCTGGACATCGTGTACATGCTCACCCACGTGGGTTGGAAAGCCGCCATCGCGGTGTTTATCAACGCGGGGGTCCTCACCTTCTTGTATGCCAAAGAGCTCAAGACCATGCCCTACTCCACCCAGTCCCCCTACACCGGGGTACCGGGATGGATGGTGAGCTTGCACCTGGCATTCTTGGTGGCGATTGTGATTTTTGCCCACCACCCTGCGGCCTTCATTGCCGTGTTTTTGCTGTTCATGGGCGTGGTGGCGGCCTACCCGGCTTACCAGCAAGAGCGCCTGATTTTGCGTGAGGGCTTGCTGGTGGCCTTCTTCCTCGGGGGCCTGGTCGTCCTGGGTGGCATGCAGCAATGGTGGCTGCAACCCCTGCTGCTGAGCATGAACGAGACAACGGTGTATTTCGGCGCGACGGCCCTGACGGCCATCACCGACAACGCGGCACTGACCTACCTCGGCTCACTCGTCGAGGGGCTAACCCCGGAATTCAAATACGCGTTGCTCACTGGTGCGGTCACCGGCGGCGGCTTGACCATCATTGCCAACGCGCCCAACCCTGCAGGCGCCTCGATACTGAAATCCACCTTCCACGAAGGTGCCATCTCGCCCCTGGGCTTGCTGTTGGGTGCGCTGCCCCCGACGATCGTGGCGATTTTGTGCTTCCGCCTGTTCCCGTACTGAAACAGGCCGAGCCGCACTACCCCCGCAAGGGAATGGCAGACGGGATGGCATTTACGCCATCCCAAGCTGCCGATGTGAACCAGCTATCACCCTCTAGATAGGCGCGCAGCATCGGCAGGGCGTCCAGCCCCCAGAACACCCGTCCGTCCACCTCAAAACTCGGCACACCAAAGACCCGCGCGGCAATCGCGTCGTCACTGTGCTGTTTGAGTTGGGCCTTCACACTGTCGTCCGCGGGCGCGCGGGCGGGGGCCAAGGTCTCGGTCAGCGCCTGCAAGCGTGCAGGGTCTGCCGCATCTGCACCGCCTTGCCAAACGTGTTTGAACAAGGTTTCGCACACATACCGGTTGGGCAAACCGTCATGCCCGGTGGCAATTGCCAAACGCAGCAGGCCCAAGGGGTTGAACGGGTGCTGGGCCGGAAAGTCGAGTACCACGCCCTGCTGCCGGGCCAGCCACTGCACATGCCGGTAAATCCACTCGCGCTTGGGCGGCACTTCAGCAGGCCCCAAAACGGCGTTGTGTTTCAGCAAGCCACCCAAAAACACCGGCTTGTAGTGCACGCTGTAGCTGAGCCCCATCAAGGCGCGCGGCAATTCCTCAAACGCCAAATAGGCGTAGGGGGAAATGAAGTCCAGGTAAAACGTGATTTGTTTCATGGCGAGCCTCAGGCAAAGGCAGTGGGGTGGGTTTGCTGCAAGCGCTCGGTGATCTGCACCCACATGGCTTTTTTGGCGGCATCGTCGCTGCGGCCCCATTCACGGATGTCTTCAATCGTCCGGAAACACCCTTCACACAAACCGCTGCCGGTGTCCATGCGACACACATTCACACAGGGGCTTGGAATGTTTTCGGCCATAGCGCTCACCGATAGTGCGCGAGCAGCTAGCATTTTGATAGCATTTTCACGCGCCAGGGTATCGAGCACATTTTCTTCTTCCGGCGCTTCCACCACATCGGCCACGGGTGCGCCGGTCAGCGCCACCAGATCTTGCGGCTGCAACTGAAACACCCCGTGCGGGTGCCCCGCTGCGGCCCACACCTGCTCGAAGCGGAACAGCTCACGGTCAATCAGGGTGACGCCCGGCATGGCGTGCGCCACAGGACTCACGCCGCCGATCGAAAAGCCTGTGCGCTCTTTGACGAAGGCCGCGTTGGCGCGCGCCAGCGGGCCCACCAAAGCGGCTACCTTGGCCTCATCGACCCGACGGTCGCCGGAGGTCACCACCAAAACGGCGGCATCGTCTTCCACCCGCTTGAAGATGATGCTCTTGGCAATTTGCCCCACGGCAACGCCCAAGGCATCGGCCGCCTGCTGCGCGGTGCGGGCCGCACCATCGAGCATGACCGGTCCATGGGGGTGGTTCTTGTCTTGTAATGCAGCCGCTACGCGCTGCACGCCTTCGGGTAATTCAGTCAATTCAGCTCCACACATGTTGTTGTTCAGCCCAGGCGCTTGGCCAGCAGGGCGTTGGCGGCGCGCGAATGCGGTTTGCGCCCCAAAAAGTCGCTGATGAACTGGCCCGCGTCAATCAGCTTGTCCAGGTCAATTCCGGTTTCAATGCCCATGCCGTGCAGCATGTACACCACGTCCTCAGAAGCCACATTGCCGGTCGCACCCTTGGCATAAGGACAGCCCCCCAGGCCGGCGACCGAGGTGTCAAAGTGCCAGATACCCATCTCCAAAGTCGCCAGGGTATTGGCCAATGCCATGCCATAGGTGTCGTGGAAATGGCCGGACACCTCGTCCACGCTGTAGTACTGCAAGGTGGCATCCAGGGCGCGCTGCACTTTGAGCGGGGTGCCCACACCGATGGTGTCAGCCACGCCCACGTGCTCTACACCGATGTCGCGCATCAGCCGGGCGACCAGGGCCACCCGCTCCGGAGCAATGTCGCCCTCATAAGGGCAGCCCACCGCACACGAAATCGCACCGCGCACCGCAATGCCTGCCGCTTTAGCGGCCTGCGCCACGGGGCGGAAGCGCTCGATGCTCTCCTCGATCGAGCAGTTGATGTTCTTTTGGCTGAACGCCTCGCTGGCAGCACCAAAAACCACGATCTCATCCGGGCGGCTAGAGACTGCAGCTTCATAGCCCTTCATATTGGGCGTGAGCACTGAATAGCGCACACCGGCCTGGCGCTGCACGCCCGCCATGACCTCCGCGTTGTCGCCCATTTGTGGCACCCACTTCGGGGACACAAAGCTGGTGACCTCAATCTCTTTCAGCCCGGCCGCCTGCAGGCGGTGCACCAATTCGACCTTGATGGCCGCCGGTACCGGTTGCTTTTCGTTTTGCAGGCCGTCACGCGGGCCTACATCAATGATCTTGACGCGGGAAGGTGTGTTCATAGCTCGTATTAAACCGCGAACCGCATGGCCCTCGGCGGGTGCATTGGTATATTCACGGGCTCCCACTAACCACCCCACCAGACTCCCAAGGCGCTCCTTTTGCTAAGCATCACCCAAGCCGGCCTGAAACGGGGCAATACCCTGGTTTTTGACGACCTGACCCTGAACCTGCACGAACCACGCATCGGCCTTATCGGCGATAACGGTGCGGGTAAAAGCAGCTTGTTCCGCTTGGCCTGCGGCTTGGAAGCCCCTTACACCGGCAGCGTCTCGGTGCAAGGACTGCCGGCCTACCGCATCAATGCGCAGCGCCCCAACCTGGTGGGCATGATGTTTCAGAACCCGGACGACCAGATTGTTTTCCCCACCGTCCAGGAAGAACTCGCGCTGGGCTTGACAGCCACCGGCTTGCCCCGGCGCGAAGCCATCGCCCAAGCCCGCGCTTTTTTAGCGACACGCGGCTTGCCGGACTGGGCCGAGCGCGCCATCAGCAGCCTCAGCCAGGGGCAGCGGCAGCATGTGTGCTGGCTGGCCATTCTGCTGACCCAGCCTGCGCTGATCTTGCTGGACGAGCCTTTTGCCAGCCTGGACCTGCCCAGCCAAGCCTTGCTGCACCGCGATCTGGCCCGTGTGGGGCAGCAAGTCATCGTGTCCACCCATGTGCTGGAACACCTGCAAGACTTTGACCGGGTGATCTGGCTCGAGCAAGGCCGGGTCCGGGCAGACGGCCACCCGGTGACGGTGTGCGCTGACTACCGGGCCGATGTCGCCGCACGCATTGCGGCCCGCACCGCTATGGTCAGCTGAGCCATGGGTAGCCTCTACAGCGAACACCGCACCTGGCTGCACGCCGTGTCCGCCGGCTGGAAATTGGGGCTGCTGGTACTGCTCAGTACCGGGGTGTTCTGGCTGAGCACGCCTGTCGCCCTTAGTGTGGCGTGTGCCGCATCGGCAGCCCTGTTTGTGTCGCTGGGCGCTGCCATGCGCCCCGCTGCCCGCCTGCTCAAAGCCTTGGGGGTTGCGGGAGCGCTGGTGCTGCTGTTTCACGCCGTTTTGCAACAGCCGCTGGTGGGCCT
>DAINNP010000179.1:0-5043 GCA_036735785.1 Rhodoferax sp.
GGCTTTGTGGGCGACAGCACAGTGCTGCGCGGCACATTGGGTGGTAATGCTGATGCACCTTGCATTGAGCTCGGCCAAGGCCAAAAGCTGGCGGGCATCAATGTCAACAACGCAGCCGCAGGCGCCATGGTCGAGGCCTGTGTGCGGCCTGAGCGGATTGCGCTGCACTTACAGGCGCAGGCCGGGCTGAACACGGTAGCCGCCCAAGTGGCCGGCATTGTGTATTACGGCGACCATGTGCGCCTGCAATGCGCACTGGGTGCCGGCCAGGCGCAAGCCACAGTGAAACTGCCGCTCACCCACGCGTGTGCCCTCACGCCGCCCGCCATGGGCAGCACGGTGCACCTCGAGTTTCCGACCCCGTTTACGCGCATTTACGCGCTCTGAAGTTTTCCCCCTGTCCCTTCCTCAACTTATCTAGGAAATTTCTCCATGAAAAAAAGCCTGATCGCTGCTGCCTCTGTGGCTGCCTGCTTCGCGATGAATGTTCAAGCCCAAGACGCCATCACCGTGGTGAACTTCGGCGGCGCCAACGCCAATGCCCAAAAGGCCGCTTACTACGAGCCGGTTGCCAAAGAAGGCATCAAGGTCACTGCTGTTGAGTACAACGGCGAGCAAGCCAAGATCAAGGCCATGGTGGAAACCAAAAACGTGACCTGGGACCTGGTGGAAGTAGAGTCTCCTGACGTAGCCCGCGGCTGCGACGAAGGTCTGTTTGAAAAGCTCGACTACAGCAAAATCGCCCCCAAGGCCGACCTGCTGCCGTCTGCAGTCACTGAGTGCGGTGTGGGCCTGTTTGTGTGGTCTACCGTGATGGCCTACAACGGCGACAAGCTCAAAAAAGCCCCCACCAGCTGGGCCGACTTCTTTGACACCACCAAGATCCCCGGCAAGCGCGGCATGCGCAAAGGCGCCCGCTACAACCTCGAATTCGCCTTGCTGGCCGATGGCGTAAAGCCCGCTGACATCTACAAGGTACTGGCTACCAAAGACGGCGCAGAGCGCGCCTTCAAGAAGCTGACCGCCCTCAAGCCCAACATCCAGTGGTGGGAAGCCGGTGCCCAGGCGCCCCAGTTCCTGGTGGCTGGCGATGTGGTCTTGTCCACCGTGTACAACGGCCGCATTGACGCCGCCAACCGCGAAGGCCGCAACCTGCAGATCTACTGGCCCGGTGGCATTTATGACCTGGACTACTGGGTCATCCCCAAGGGCACTGCCAAGAAAGACGCTGTCTACAAGTTCCTGAACTTCGCCATGAAGCCCGAGAACCAAGCGGTTTACGCCCAAAACATCGCCTACGGCCCGACCAACAAGAAGGCTCTGGCCAAGCTGAACGCCAAGGTACTCGCCGACTTGCCCACCTCGGACAAGAACGCCAAGGAAGCCTTGCAGTTCAACACCACCTTCTGGGCTGACCAGGGCGAAGCTCTGGAAAAGCGTTTTGCTGCCTGGGCCACCCAGTAATCCGTAGACCGTCAGGAGCCTGAACCCATGACCATGCAAGCCAGTGCCATCCAGCCCCCGGGCGATCTCCGTGCGGCACTCTCCCGTGCGGAGTCCCGCCGCAAATGGCGGGCCTTCAGCCTGACACTGCCCTTGCTGGTGTTTTTGCTCCTGACCCTGTTGGTTCCTATCGCCGCGCTCTTGATGCGCGCGGTGGAGAACCCCGAAGTCGCCAAGGCCCTGCCCACCACGGTAGAAGCCCTGGCCGACTGGGACCGCACGTCCCAACCCCAAGCGGCTGCCTACGCGGCCTTGGTCAAAGATTTATCGCTACTGCCCGACACGGCAGATGCCGGCGCCTTGGCGCGCCGCTTGAACTCTGAAGTGCCCGGCGCCCGCTCGCTGATCATGGGTGCCTACAAGGCCCTACCCATCGAGGGTGATGCCGATACCGTGCGCCAACAACTGCTGGACAAAGACGCCCGCTGGGCCGAACCCGAGTTTTGGCAGGCCATTGCCAAAAACGGCTCCCGCTGGACGCCCGACTACCTGCTGGCGTCGGTGGACCTGAAACGCGATGCGCAGGGCCACATCGAGCGCATGCCCGAAGACCAGCGCGCCTATGGCGGCATATTGGCGCGCACCTTCCAGATCAGTTTTGTGGTCACCTTGCTGTGCCTGCTGCTGGCCTACCCGCTGGCCTACTGGCTCTCCACCCTGCCCGAGCGCAAGGCCAACGTGCTGATGATTCTGGTGCTGGTGCCTTTCTGGACTTCCATCCTGGTGCGGGTAGCTGCGTGGATTGTGTTGCTGCAGTCCGAAGGACTGGTCAACGGTGCGCTGCTGGGTATCGGTGTGATCAGTGAGCCCTTGGCGCTGCTGTTCAACCGCACCGGGGTGATCATCTCCATGGTGCACATCCTGCTGCCCTTCATGATCCTGCCGCTGTACAGCGTAATGAAGAGCGTGCCACCCACCTATGTGCGTGCAGCCGTGTCGTTGGGCAGCGCACCGCTGGCTGCCTTTATGCGGGTCTATGTGCCGCAAACCTTCCCTGGGGTGGGCGCTGGTGCTCTACTGGTGTTCATCTTGTCGATTGGCTACTACATCACCCCCGCCCTGCTGGGTGGCGCGGATGACCAGATGCTGAGCTACTACATCGCCCGCTACACCAACGTGGAAGTCAACTGGGGCATGGCCTGCGCCTTGGGTGCCTTGTTGCTGGCCACCACGCTGGTGCTCTATGGCGTGTACCGCCGCATCGGCAAAGCCGACCTGGCCTTGGCGTAAGAAAGACATCCATGTTCAAACTGCCTGAATTCCCCCTCTATTTCACGCTGGCCGACAAGGCCGGTTGGTGGCTGCTGCGCATTGTGTGTGTGCTGGTGCTGGGCTACTTGCTGGCACCCATCCTGGCCATCATTCCGCTGTCCTTTTCCAGCAGCTCGTTTTTGACCTACCCGATCCCCGGCTGGTCGACCAAGTGGTACAGCCACTTGTTCACCGCGCCCGAGTGGTCTAACGCCATGCGCAACAGCTTCATCGTGGCACCTGCCGCTACGGTGATTGCCACCGTGCTGGGCACCTTGGCCGCCGTGGGCTTGAGCCGCACCGAGTTCCGCTTCAAGGGCCTGCTCATGGCCTTCTTGATCGCGCCGATGGTGGTGCCGGTGATCGTGATCGGCGTAGCCACCTACCTGTATTTCGCGCCCCTGGGTCTGAGCGACAGCTATGTGGGCCTGATTGCGGTGCACGCCGCCATGGGTGCGCCTTTTGTGCTGACCACCGTGCTGGCCACCCTGGCCAACTTCAACCACAACTTGGTGCGTGCCTCTCTCAGCTTGGGCGAAACACCGTTCAACACCTTCATGCGCGTCACATTGCCGGTGATTGCCCCGGGTGTGATTTCGGGTGCGCTGTTCGCCTTTGCCACCTCGTTTGACGAAGTGGTGGTCACCCTGTTCCTGGCGGGCGCCGAGCAAACCACCCTGCCGCGCCAGATGTTCACCGGCATCCGCGAAAACATCTCGCCCACGATTGCAGCGGTGGCCACATTGCTGATCCTGTTCACCACCGCCATGTTGCTGGTGCTGGAATGGCTGCGCGGCCGCAAAGCCTGACACTGAACCCTGTCCCTATGGAACTGAACCAACCTCTCTCCGGCAACGCCATGCCGCGCTTCGGCGGCATTGCCAGCATGATGCGACTGCCCGTCGCCGCATCCGCCCAAGGGCTGAATGCGGCTTTCATCGGTGTGCCGCTGGACATCGGCACCAGCCACAGGCCGGGGGCACGTTTCGGCCCGCGCCAGATCCGCGCGGAATCCTGCCTGCTGCGCCCCTACAACATGGCCACCGGCGCTGCGCCGTTTGATGCCCTGCAAGTGGCGGATCTGGGCGATGTGCCCATCAACACCTACTCCTTGTTGAAGTCTGTCGACATCATCACCGCCTATTACGCCGAGGTGCTGGGCCACGGCTGCATACCGCTCACTCTGGGCGGTGACCACACCATTGCGCTACCCATTCTGCGGGCCATGGCCGCCCAACACGGCCCGGTGGCGATGGTGCATGTGGATGCGCATGCCGACGTGAATGAAGACATGTTCGGCGAGCGCATTGCGCACGGCACCCCCTTCCGCCGCGCGGTGGAAGAAGGCCTGCTCGATTGCCACAAGGTCACCCAGATCGGCTTGCGCGGCACCGGTTATGCGGCCGATGATTTCGATTGGCCGCGCAGGCAAGGCTTTACGCTGGTACCCGCCCACGAGGTGTGGCACCAGTCCCTGGCCCCGGTGATGGCGCAAGTGCGCCAGCGCGTGGGCAACACCCCCTGCTACCTGAGCTTTGACATTGACGGTATTGACCCTGCCTACGCCGGCGGCACCGGCACGCCTGAAATCGGCGGGCTCACCGTGCCGCAGGCGCTGGAGATCATCCGGGGTTGCCGTGGGCTTAATATCGTTGGGGCAGACTTGGTGGAGGTATCACCGCCCTACGACACAACCGGCAACACCGCCCTGCTGGGGGCCAACCTTTTGTATGAAATGCTGTGTGTGCTGCCCGGCGTGCCGGTGCGCTGACCGGCGGCTTACCATCCATTTTTGCTACGTTTTTTATAGCTACTAGCGCATTTTCCATCTGGGCTAGATGCCGATTTCACTTAAATTTTGAGGAGACACCATGTCCACATCGCCGCTTTCCCTGCTGAAAGACCCCAGCCTGCTCAAGACCGATGCGCTGATCAACGGCCAATGGGTCGCTGGCGCCAGCCGCTTTGCGGTGACTGATCCGTCCAACGGCCAGCACTTGGCCGATGTGGCCAACCTCGGTGCCGCAGACGCGGAAGCCGCCATCGCCGCTGCCAACGCCGCCTGGCCTGCCTGGAAAAGCAAGACCGCCAAAGAGCGCAGCATCATCCTGCGCAAGTGGTTTGATTTGCTGATGGCCAACCAGGAAGACCTGGCCCGCATCATGACCGCCGAGCAAGGCAAGCCCTTTGCCGAGGCCAAGGGCGAGATTGCCTATGGCGCCAGCTTTGTGGAGTGGTTTGCCGAAGAAGCCAAGCGCGTCAACGGCGAGACCCTGCCCCAGTTCGACA
>DAINNP010000180.1:0-5039 GCA_036735785.1 Rhodoferax sp.
AAGCAGGCGCCGAAGTGTTCGGTGTTTCCCGCGACAACATGAAGTCCCACGACGAATTCAAGGCCAAGCTCGAGCTGCCTTTTGAGCTGATTGCTGATACCGAAGAAAAAATGTGCCACATGTTCGGTGTGGTCAAAAACAAAATCATGTACGGCAAAAAGGTCAAAGGCATCGAGCGCAGCACCTTCCTGATCGGCGCGGATGGCCTGGTAAAAGAGGAATGGCGTGGCCTGAAGGTTCCAGGGCATGTCGACGACGTTTTGAAAGCCGTCAAGGTTCTCAAAAAAGCCGCCTGATCCCCTTGTTGTTTTGATGCACCCGTTGCCGATTGGCGTCACGGGGCTCATGCATAATGGTTCGCATGCCGTTGAAGCTTGCAACCGCGATCACACAAAAAGCCGCCTTGGCTCAAGGCGGCTTTTTCGCTTTTTCGGCATAGTTTTTTCACTCTCAACTTCTGCGAATCCACTCCATGCCACTGCCCACTGCCCCGTCCAAGCGTGCTGATCGATTGACCGCCAAAGACTTTGAGGCTCCCGCGCGTGCCAAACCCCGCGCAGCCCGCAAGGCTCCGACAGAAGTTATCGCCGAACCTGTAAGCGCCGTCGCAGTCAAGCGCAGCACTGAGCGGGAATCCAAGCGCTCCACCCAATCTGCGGCCTTGACCCATAGCCCGGTTATGGCCCCTAAAGCCGCGAACGTGCCCACACCCAGCGCCAAGCCCCTACCAATCGCAGCACCTGTGGCTGCGGCTGTGACTACTGCAGCGCCGGACACCAAACGCAGCAAACGCGCCAAAACCAGCGGCCCGAAAAAGCTGTTTGTGCTGGACACCAATGTGTTGTTGCACGATCCCATGTGCTTGTTCCGGTTCGAAGAACACGACATCTACCTGCCCATGATCGTGCTCGAAGAGCTCGACGGCCATAAAAAGGGGATGACAGAGGTCGCCCGCAATGCACGCCAAACCAGCCGCACACTGGACACGCTGGCCGGCGCACCGGGCGCAGACATCACCGCTGGCTTCTTGCTCGACAGCACCGGACACAAAGATGCCAACGGCAAGCTGATGTTTCAGACACAGCCCCTGAACTACACACTGCCCACCAGCTTGCCCCAAGGCAAGGCAGACAACCAGATTCTGGGTGTGGTGGAAGCCCTGCGCCAGCACTACGCGCCCCGCGAAGTGGTGCTGGTCTCCAAAGACATCAACATGCGCGTCAAAGCGCGCGCTCTGGGCTTAGCCACCGACGATTACCAAAACGACAAAACCCTGGAAGACGGCGACTTGCTGTATTCCGGCTCGCTCGCCCTGCCCTCGGACTTTTGGGCTACCCATGGCCAGAGCGTGGAAAGCTGGCAGCAAGGCCCACACACCTTCTACAAGGTGGACGGCCCGTCTGTGCCCAGCATGCTGATCAATCAGTTTGTGTATTTCGAGTCGCCCGGTGAGCCCAGCCTTTACGCCCGTGTGACAGAGATCCGCGGAACGACCGCGGTACTGAAAACACTCAAGGACTTCAACCACTTGAAAAATGCAGTCTGGGGCGTGACCACCCGCAATCGCGAGCAAAACTTTGCGATGAACTTGTTGACCGATCCTGAAGTGGACTTTGTGACCCTCACCGGCACGGCCGGTACCGGAAAAACACTGATGGCACTGGCAGCGGGCTTGACGCAAGTGCTGGACGATCGCCGGTATACCGAGATCATCGTGACCCGCGCCACGGTGAGCGTGGGCGAAGACATCGGCTTCCTGCCCGGCACTGAGGAAGAAAAGATGGGCCCCTGGATGGGCGCGCTGGACGACAACCTCGAAGTGTTGGGCAAGACCGATACCAATGCCGGCGAATGGGGCCGTGCAGCGACCAACGAGCTGATCCGTAGCCGGGTGAAAATCAAGAGCATGAACTTCATGCGGGGCCGCACGTTCCTGAACAAGTACGTGATCATCGACGAAGCCCAGAATCTGACACCCAAGCAAATGAAAACGCTGATCACCCGTGCGGGGCCGGGAACCAAAATCATCTGCATGGGTAACCTCGCGCAGATCGACACGCCTTACCTGACCGAAGGCTCTTCGGGCCTGACGTTTGCAGTCGACAAGTTCAAAGGCTGGCCACACGGTGGGCACATCACTCTGGCGCGCGGGGAGCGTTCCCGCCTTGCAGACTTCGCCAGCGAAGTGCTATAAAAATAGTAGCTACTCGCGCAGATGTAAAAAGGGCTGGAAGCCAATTTGGCTTCCAGCCCTTTTTCTATGTCTATCGCTAAAGCTCAGTAATCGTCACCACCGCTATGGGCCAAGTTCTCGAACTTGGTAAAGCGGTTCATGAAGGCGAGCTTGACGGTGCCGGTCGGGCCGTTACGTTGCTTGGCAATGATGACTTCCGCCACACCCGGCTCTTTGCATTGGTCCTTGGTGTAGTACTCGTCACGGTAAATAAACATGATGATGTCCGCATCCTGCTCAATAGCGCCGGATTCACGCAAGTCGCTCATCATGGGGCGTTTGTCAGGCCGCTGCTCTACCGAGCGGTTCAACTGGGAGAGCGCGATCACCGGGCACTTGAGCTCACGGGCCAACATCTTCAAGCCCCGGGAAATTTCACCCAGCTCAGTCGCCCGGTTTTCCCCATCGCCGCCGCTACCGCTCATGAGCTGCAAATAGTCCACCACGATGAGGCCAAGCTGCCCGCACTGGCGCGCCAAGCGACGGGCATTCGCACGCACTTCGCTGGAATTCAGGCCCGCGCTTTCATCGATGTGCAAGGAAATGGTCCGCAGCTTCTCAATGGCCTCTGACAAGCGAGGCCACTCTTCATCGGTCAGCTTACCGGTGCGCAAATGCCCTTGGTCCACGCGACCGATGGAGCCGACGATACGCACCGCCAATTGGGCGGCGCCCATTTCCATCGAAAAGATGGCCACCGGCAAGCCTTCGTTCAAGGCAACGTGCTCGGCAATATTGATGGCCAAAGCGGTTTTACCCATGGAGGGACGCGCCGCCAACACAATCAAGTCACCGGCCTGCAAACCAGCCGTCATGCGGTCAAAGTCGATGAAGCCCGTGGGCACGCCGGTCACGTCATTCGGGTTGTCCGCCATCTCCTGCACGCGATCCAGCAGGTTGACGACCAGGCTGTCCATGGACTGGAAGCCCTGCTTGTTGCGCTTGCCTGCTTCGCCGATGTTGAAGATCTTCTGCTCAGACTCATCGACAATTTCAGAGACCGGGCGGCCTTTGGGATTGAACGCGTTGGTCGCGATCTCATCACTGGCGCTGACCAGTTTGCGCAAAATCGAGCGATCGCGCACGATCTCCGCATAGCGGCGGATGTTGCTCGCACTCGGCACGTACTGGGCCAGCGAGTTCAGATAGGTGAGCCCCCCCACCTCCTCTGCCTTGCCCTGGTTCTGCAGATGCTCAAAAACGGTAATGACGTCAGCCGGCTTATTGCCGTTGATCAACACACCGATCGAGGCGTAGATAAGACGGTGCTCGTGGCGGTAAAAGTCTGCATCCATCAGGATGTCACTCACCCGGTCCCAGGCTTCATTATCAAGAAGCAAGCCACCGATCACGCTGGACTCACCCTCAATCGAATGCGGGGGCACCCTGAGCTGGGCAATCTGGCGGTCGGATTCAAATCCTTCGGTAGCGAACGGTACTGCAGACATGTGGTTTCCTATGAGCTCTTCATCCTAAGGCGCAGCACGCACCGCGTCGAGTGAGAAGCTGGGGGCAAGCTGTGGAAAAACTGTGTAAACCAAGGGATAAACCCGGTCCCCAAATACAAAAGCCGCAAGGGCGGACCCTGGCGGCTTTTGTAGGTGTTCAGCCTGCAAGCAGGCTGCACGGACAATGCTGATTAAGCAGTTTCGCCGTACACGGACACGGTGATATCCACCACCACGTCAGTGTGCAGAGCCACGCTCACAGTGCTGTCGCTCACGACCTTGATAGGACCGTTAGGCATACGCACTTGAGACTTAGCCACCTTGTAACCGGTTTTCACCAATTCTTCAGCGATGTCGTAGTTGGTGACGGAACCGAACAAACGACCATCCACACCAGCCTTTTGGGTCAGCTTGATGGTAGTACCACCGAGCTTTTCGCCCAAAGCTTGGCACTCAGCCAACTTGGCTGCTGCAGCCTTTTCCAACTCAGCGCGCTTGGCTTCAAACTCTGCCTTGGCAGATTCGGTAGCACGGCGTGCACGGCCGGATGGGATCAAGAAGTTACGAGCGTAGCCGTCTTTCACCTTGACGATTTCGCCCAGGTTGCCGAGGTTCACGACCTTGTCGAGCAGAATGATTTGCATGGTCGGGACTCCTTAGATCTTGTGCTGGTCGCTGTAAGGCAGCATCGCCAAGAAGCGAGCGCGCTTGATAGCGGTGTTCAGTTGGCGCTGGAAAATAGCGCGGGTGCCTGTCAGGCGTGCGGGAATAATCTTGCCGTTCTCAGCAATGAAATCACGCAATGTGTCGATGTCTTTGTAGTCGATCTCTTCGACGCCAGTGACGGTGAAGCGGCAGAAGCGCTTGCGCTTGAACAACAACGATTGCGTGTTGCGCTTAGGGCGCTTGTCTTTATTGAAACGTTTTGGTCCGGGCATGATGGACTCCTAAAAATTAATTTTGCAAAAATTCTTGAATGTGGAAAACGACAGACTTTCCTTGGCGTGCATTTGCCATGAATCCGGAGAACTGCCACACACTGCCAACTGCTTGCTTTGCAAGCCGCTCAGCCAGCGTGCCGAAGGCCACCGCTTTCATCACAAGCTTCACGGTTCGTACAGATCCTGCTTCTGAAACCTGAGACTCGTGTTCGAGCCGTAGATTCAGGGCCGGGAGGCCTGACGGTGTGTAGCGCATCGTTTCAAACTCTGCGATACAAGCACCTAAAACCAATGAATTCGCCTGCACTCCTTTAGGGGAAAGGTTCGTAGACCCGTTCAATTAGGCTTGGTACTCGGCCTGCTGGGCCTTGCGTGCGTCTTCGCGCTCGACAGTCTTCATCATGGAAGAAGGACCGG
>DAINNP010000181.1:0-5027 GCA_036735785.1 Rhodoferax sp.
AGTGCGGGTGCACAACGTGGACGACATGAGCCCGCTGGACGCCCTGAAAGTGGGCTTGGTGCAGTGCTTGGCCATGGTGCCTGGCACCAGCCGCAGCGGCGCCACCATCATTGGCGGCATGTTGCTGGGCTTGTCGCGCAAGGCGGCAACGGATTTTTCTTTCTTCCTCGCGATTCCGACCCTGATTGGCGCGGGTGCCTACAGCCTTTACAAAGAGCGTGGCCTGTTGTCGGTGGCGGATGTGCCGATGTTCAGCGTCGGGCTGGTGTTCTCATTCATCAGCGCGTGGTTGTGCGTGCGCTGGTTGCTCAAGTTCATCTCCACCCACAGCTTTGTCGGCTTTGCGTACTACCGGATTGTGTTCGGCATCGTGGTGCTGCTCACATCTTGGAGCGGGCTGGTGGTCTGGGCCGAGTGACCTGCGGGGCGCCTTGCCCCGGTTTGCCAAAGGCCACTGTGGTGGCCTTTTTTACGCCGGTAGCACGGTGTTTTGCTGCTCGGTAAAAAAGCGCTCGGCCTGCGGGGCGGGTACCGCGGGACTGAACAAATAGCCTTGGGCGTCGTCGCACCCGAGCTCGCGCAGATAAGCGAGCTGCTCGGGGGTCTCCACCCCTTCCGCCACCAGTGACAGGCCAAAGCTCTGTGCCATGGCCACGATGGCCCGGGTGATCGCCACATCGCCCAAGTCGTGGGGGATGTTGCGCACAAAGGATTGGTCGATTTTGAGGGTGTCTAGCGGGTAGCGCTTCAGGTACGACAGGCTCGAGTACCCGGTGCCGAAGTCGTCCATCGCAAGGTGCACGCCCAGGGCTTTGCACTCGTGCAGGGTGGCCAGGGTGTTGGCCACGTTGTGCAGGGCTAGGCTTTCGGTCACCTCCAGCTCCAGCGCGCTGGGCGGGATGCCGGTTTCTTTCAGAATTCGGCCCACCAGTTCCGGCAGGTTTTGCCCGACAAACTGCCGCGCCGAAATGTTGACCGCAATCCGGAAGTCTAGGTGCCCCTGGGCTATCCAGCGCGCGGCTTGTTGCGCGGCGGTGCGCAACACCCACTCACCCACCTGCACGATGATTCCGCTTTGCTCCGCAATCGGGATGAATTCGCTCGGCGGTATCGCACCCAAGGTGGCATGGTGCCAACGCAGCAGCGCCTCGAAGCCCACGACTTTGCCGGTCGCAATGCGGATCTGGGGCTGGTAGTACAGCTCCAGGTCGCCGGCGTGCAGGGCGCTGTGGAGCTCGTTGTGGATCAGCAAGGTGCGCGCGACCCGCCGGTTCATGGCGCTGTCAAAGTAGGCGTACGTGCCCGGGCCGTCCGGCTTGGCATGGTGGAGCGCGGACTCTGCGTTGAGCAGCAGCGCATGCACGCTGTCGGCCTGTGCCGGGTAGGTGCTGCCACCGGCGCTGGCGGTCAGGAACAGGGTGTGTCCGGAGACCCGGTAGGGCTGCGCCAAGGCGCTCAAGGCCACGGTGGCAAAACCGGCCAATGAGCAGGCATCCGGCAAGCCGGTAACGCACACCGCGAACTGGTCTCCGCCGAGCCGGCCGACCCCATCATGCGGATGGCTGGACACCGACCCACGGATGCACTGCTGCAGCCGTTTGCCGACCTCGCGCAACACAAGATCGCCGACGCCGGTGCCTAGGGATTCGTTGATTTTTGAGAATCCATCCAAGCCGAAGCAGAGCAGGGCCACGGTTTCGCAGGTGTTGATGGCAGTGTCGAGCTGCTCTTCAAACAGATCCCGCCCGGGGAGTCCGGTCAGGGTGTCGATCTGCATGGCCTTCTGGGCTTCGATTTGTAGTCGTTGCGCCGCGAGTTGCTGGATGCGGCTGCGCTCCAGCCTGGCGCTGATGGCAGCCAGCAGCTCTTCGCGGCGGCAGGGTTTGGTGAGGTAGTCGTCTGCCCCGAGGTTCATGCCGGTGCGGGTGTCGCTGCGGTCTGCGCGGGCTGTGAGCATGATGACGGGCAAGATGGCAGTGGCAGGGTGGCTGCGCAAGGCTTTAATGAGCCCGAAACCGTCGAGCTCCGGCATCATGACGTCGGTCAGCACCAGGTCGGGCCGATGGGCGAGGGCGGCCGTCAGGGCCACACGGCCATCCGCTGCGGCGGTGACTTCGTAGCCTTCCAGCTCGAGCATCCATTGCAGGTTTTCCCGCAGGGAGGGTTCGTCCTCCGCGATCAAGATGTGCATCACGTATTCCCGGTATCAGCTGGTGGGGCTTCGAGCATCACGGTGAAACAACTGCCTTGCCCCGCCGCGCTGTGCAGACTGATCGTACCGCGGTGACATTCCACTGCGTCCCGGACAATCGAGAGACCGAGGCCGGTTCCGGCGATGTTGCCGACATTGCTGGCGCGGTGAAAACTTTCAAACAAATTAGGTTGGTCCGCGGGCGGTATGCCGATCCCCTGGTCGGACACCTCAATCAGCAGCTTGGTGGCTTGCACCGGCTTTACCCGCAAAGTGACTGCACCACCATCGGGCGAGTACTTGACCGCGTTGGACAACAGGTTGCCCACGATATTACGGACCAGGCTTTCGTCCAGCTCAAACCGCAGGCCCTCGTCCGGCAGGTCCAGTGTCATCTGGATGTTCTGAAATGCATCCGGCATGGTGCTGCGGAGTTCGTCCACCAGGCTCCTGCAAAAGCTGGCAATCGCGGAAGCTTGTGGTTTGAACTGCAAACGCCCGGCCGCTGATTGGCCGATGACCAAGACGTTCTCCAGCATGTGCGCCATACGCGCCACCGCGTCATCAATTTTCTGCAGGGTGAGCCGCTTCTGCTCAGTGCTCATGCGGGCTTCGTAGTGGCTCAGCAACTCCACCGAGCCGTGGATAGTGGCCAGTGGCGTGCGGAATTCGTGCGACGCCACCGAAATGAACCGGCTTTTGAGATCGTTCAGTTCAATTTGCTGCTGCAAAGCCTGTTTTTGGTCGGCCTCTGCGCGCACACGTGCGGTGACATCGACGACAAATAGCAAGGTGGCATCCCGCTGACCCCACTGAATCAGCACCGCGGACAGATCGAGGGTGCGCACCTCGCCCCGGGCGGTAATGACCCGGAAGCTGTAGTTTTCTTCGACAGGCTCGCCGCGCAGGCGCCGCTGGTGCCGCTCAACGACGGTGGGTACGTCGTCCGGGTGGATGCTGCCGGTGAAGGGCATGGCCATCAGGGCCTCGGTGGTGTGACCCACGATCCGCTCCATGCTCGGGTTGACAAACACCATGTGACCGTTTTGCACGACGACCACACCCACCCCGACGTTTTCAATCACCGAGCGGTAGCGCGCTTCTGATTTGCGCAGCTCCTCAATGGTCTGGTAGCGCTCGATGGCGGCACTGACGTGGTTCGCGAAAAACCCGAGGATTTCCACATCCTCGTCGTTGTAAATGACGTCGTCGCTATACGCCTGCACCACCAATACACCCGAGGTCCGGCCATGAATCTGCATCGGTACACCGAGCCAAGAGGCGAAGGTCAAGTCTCCGCTGGAATCTGCCATGTGGCCCGCTTCACGCAGCGCTGCAAAGCGTGCTGCATCCAGCAGCAAGGGCTGTTGAAGCTCTAGCAAGTATTCCGTCATGCCTTTTTTGTAGGGCACGCCGTAGCGCTGCATTTCGTCGCCATCCCGCTCATCCACGTAGTAAGGAAAGTCCACCACCCCGAGGTCGTGGTTGTGCAGGGCCACATAGAAGTTGTCGGCAAACATCAACTCGCGCAGCAGCTGGTGCACCACTTGCAGGAAATCGTGAAACGAGAGGCCGGCGGTTGCACGCTCTGCAATCCGGTAGAACACCCGCTGCATGGTCTCGGCCCGCTTTTGTTGTTCGTTGTCTTGCTGCATCTCTGTGGTGCGCCTAATCATCCACTGGCGTGCCCCACTCAGCTGGGCAACCACTTGCTGTTGCAAGGATTCGTTTTCCGCACGCAGCGCGGCAATTTGTGCTTCCAGCGATTCCAGTAACTTGGAGGCCGGAATGGTCATCTGCTCAGCCCCCGAGGTTGCGAAGGGCCGCTTCCAGCGCCGCCGCTGTCGCGAGAGGCTTTTCCATGGGGAAAAGATGGGTGCCATCGAGCATCATGTTCCGTCCCTTGGTGATTTTGTTGGTCAAATCCATGCCGACTTGCTTCATCTCTGCGGACTGGTCCCCCCCGATGAAAGCCACAGGGCATTTCAGCGGATGACGGGCCAACAAGCGATCCAGGTTGTCGGGCAAGGTGTTGTAGAAAGCGGTTTCTACATCACGGTCGAAGGCTAGCACGCGTTTGCCTTCGCTGTCTTCAGGGAAATCGTGTACGTAATCCATCAAGACTTGCGGGTCCCAGCGGGCAAAAGCCTTTTTGTGCTGGAAATGCGCAAGGGCCGCATCGGCGTCAGGCCAGCTGTTACGCCGTTTGCGGCTCACCGCGCCCGGCGATATCGACCCCACGAGTTGGGTGGTTTTGGCCAAGCCCACCATGCGCGAGCGCCAGCCGCCCACCAAAGGGGAGTCGATCAACACCACACCTTTGGCCAGACTGGGCTGGCGCGCCGCCGCCATCACACTCAAGAAGCCCCCCAGCGAGTGGCCCACGAGCCAGACCGGCTCGCCGGCTTTTTCGACGATGGGGGTTGCAAAGTCCACCAGCTGTTGGACGACGTTCGGCCAGTTGTTGCTGACCGGGTAGCGTGGATCATGGCCGTATTTGTCAACGGCTTTGACGCTGTAGCCCCGGGCACGCAGGCTTTTGAAAAGCACTTTGTAGGTGGCGGCGGGAAAGCTGTTGGCGTGAGAGAAAACGATGGTCGACATGCGGGCGAGACTAAATCAATTTCTCGTCAGGGGTGGTGATCTTCTTCAATGGCAGGCTGCGGGTGCTGGGTATCAACAGCGGCACATCGGTCTGGCCACCGTTCCACATAGGGTCTTCAATGCTGTCGAACACTTCGCGCAGCTTCTGGCCCCAGCTGTTGTGCAGCATCTTGAAGTACGGGTTGTTCTCGTCGATGCACACCACTTTGTCGGTGGCAAAGGTGTTGGCCTC
>DAINNP010000182.1:0-4997 GCA_036735785.1 Rhodoferax sp.
AGCATGTTGGGCTTGGGCACCGATGTGCTGCGCGCCTTTGCCGGAGTGCTGTTGCTGACCGCGGGCCTGAGCGTGTTTATTGCGCTGTGGAGTGCGGTGCGCGAGCGGCGCACCGACCTCGCCTTGCTGCGCATGCTGGGTGCACCGCCTGCCAAAGTGGCTGCCTTACTGTTGTGCGAGGCCTTGTGGCTGGGCTTGCTCGCAGCGGTGCTGGGTGTGTTGCTGGGTCAGGGTTTTGCGCAAGCGCTGGCTTTGTTTTTGAGCCTGGACCATTCGCTGCTGATCGGCGGCATGGTGTGGCCGGCCGGTTTGTGGGTGGTGCCCGCACTGGCCTTGGTGGTGTCTTTGGCCTCGGCCTTGCTACCCACGGTGGCAGCCTACCGGGTGAGCGTGTTGCGCTTGCTGCAGAGCCACTGACCCTTGTATTGATTTTTACCACTCTCTACCCATGAAATTTATGAAAAAAAGCCTTCTAGCCGCCGTATTGCTTGCGCAAGCAGCTATGTTTTCTGTAGCAGCCGAAACTGACAAAGAAACCCGCGAGGACATCGCCAAGCACCGTGCCATGGCCGCTGCCCACGAGTCTGCTGCCAAGTGCCGCGAGGCCGGCAAAGGCGAAGCGGTGTGCAACAAGGAGCTGCAAACCGCCTGCAAGGGCATTGCCATCGGCAAGTTCTGCGGCATGAAGCACGAGCACTGAGCGAGCCCATGCCCATGGCCCCCGGCGGTGGGGGCTTTTTGCCGGCCCACTAAACTGTAGGCCTCTCCCGAGGTGTTTTATGCGCGTTGACTCTGTTTTCTCTGGCCGCCGTCGTTTGGCATTGGTGTGTGCCGCTGTCGTGTGGGCGGCTCCGGCCTTGGCCCAGCTCAGTTCCCCGATGCCGGGTGTGCCGGGCGTACCTGCCGGCACTGGCGCGGGCGTGCATGGCGCCAACAGCCCGTTTGCACCGCTCAAAGAGCGGGCCGATGTGCTGCCCTGGTCGGTGCTGACAGCCGTCAAAACCAAAACCGAGAAGAACCGCTTGTTGCCGGTGTTCACGGCAGACATCCAGGCGCTCCATAAAAAAACCCAGCGGATTCAGGGTTTCATGATGCCGCTGGAGCCCGGTGAAAAGCAAAAACACTTTCTCATCAGCTCGGTGCCCTTGACCTGCTCGTTTTGCGTGGCCGGTGGCCCTGAGAGCATGATCGAGGTCAAGACCAAAACCGCCGTCAAATATTCGATGGAAGCTGTCGTGGTGGAGGGCCAGTTCGCGGTGCTCAACGACGACCCCTATGGCCTGTACTACCGCATGACAGACGCTGTGGCTGTGAAGTAGCCGCAGCAGGATGCCACTCGACAACCCCGTACTCTCTTCCCTGCTGCCGGTCGTCCTGCTGATTTTGGTGGGCTACCTCAGTGGCAGATTCAATGTCATCCGCCAGGAGGCGGTGCGCGACCTGAGCAATCTGGTCTTTTTGGTACTGATCCAGGCGCTGCTGTTTCGCACCATGTGCGCTGTGGATGTGGCGCATCTCGACTTCAGTGCCCTGTCGATCTACCTGGCTACAGCGGCCGGTTTGTTTTTTGTACTGCTGGTGGCGCAGGGTGGTAGCAGCCGCGCGGCGGTGCTGGCGCTCTCCGGCATTTTCAGCAATACCGCCACGATTGGTATTCCGCTCATTGGCCTGGCCTATGGCAAAGAGGCGCTGGTGGTGCTGTTCACTCTGATCTCGATGCACTCGCTGGTGCTGCTGACCATGACCACCGTGGTGCTGGAGCTGTGCAGCGCCCGCGAGCAGGCCCATGCCGGGCACACCCGGAGCGGCCACTTGCGCACCATCGGCCTGGCAGTGCGCAACGCCATCTTTCACCCGGTGCCCATGCCCATCATTGCCGGTTTGTTGTTTGCGCAAACAGGCTGGGTGCTGCCCGAGGTGGTGGACCGCCCGCTGCAATTGCTGGCCAATGCATTCAGCCCGGTGGCGCTGGTGCTGATGGGGGTGACACTGGCCAAAACATCCATTGGGCAGCACCTGCGGGCTGCGCTGGTGACCTCCAGCATCAAGAACCTGCTGCACCCCTTGCTGATGACTTTGTTGGGTTATGCCGCCGGCCTGCGCGGTATCACCCTGACGGTGCTGGTAATGACCGCCGCCTTGCCGATCGGCGCCAACGTGTTTTTGTTTGCCCAGCGCTACCAGAAGGCCGAAGAGCTGGTCACCGCCAGCGTGGTGGTGTCCACCGTGATGGCGCTGTTTACCGTGTCACTGGTGATGTACCTGCTGCCCTTGTGGGTTGGCTGAGCCGTATGAAGGGGTGTTTGTGACGTTGAATCGGGTCCGCGTATTCTGGAAAGTCGCCTTCTGGGCCCTGGTGGTCTTGACGACTGTCATGTCCCTGATGCCCAACGAGCAGGTGCCCTCGAGCCTGGTGTTTTGGGACAAGGCGCAGCACACCCTGGGCTTTGCAGCACTCGCGGTGCTGGGCCTGCTGGCCTACCCTTTGGCTGTGCCGCGTGTGCTGGCAGGTTTGTTGCTGTTCGGTGCAGGCATTGAATGCGCACAGGCTTTGACCGGTTGGCGCCAGGGCGACTGGATGGACTGGCTGGCTGATGCTGTTGGCATCGCCTTGGGGACCGCCACCGTGGCGGTGTGGGCGCGCTTGCGCGGCCGGTCACTTTTTGCAGGAAATTTCGAGACATGAACCTCAAGCTGAAACACCCCCTGCGCACCCTGCTCACCGGGGCGCTGGCGCTCTTGCCTTTGGCAGCAACCCTGCTCTTGCTGTCGTGGTTGTTGAGCCTGCTCGCGGTGTGGCTCGGGCCGGGGAGCGCGTTCGGGCAAATGCTCACCGGCATTGGCCTGGGGCTGACCGAGTCCGAAATCATCGGCTACCTGCTGGGCCTGTTGCTGGTGGTGGTGCTGGTCTACGCGTTTGGCTTGATGGTGGAGCGGGGCCTGGAGCAGGGCGCTGCCAGACTGCTTGAAACGCTTTTGCAACGCATTCCCGTGGTCCGCACCGTGTACGACGTGGTGCAAAAGCTGGTCGGTCTGCTGGGCCGCAAAGAGGGGGCAGAGCTGCAGTCGCTGTCCCCTGTGTGGCTGTATTTCGGCGGCAAGCCGCAGCCGGACACTGCTCTGGCTAATAACGCTGGCGGAGCTGGCAAACAAGGAACCGCGGTGCTCGGTTTCCTGTCAACGCCCCAGGCGGTCATGATTGGCGGCGTGCCTTATCTGGGGGTGCTGGTGCCTACGGCACCGGTTCCAGTGGGTGGCGGCTTGCTGTATGTGCCACCGGACTGGGTGGAGCCCGCGGAGATCGGCATGGAGGGTGTCACCAGCATATACGTCTCCATGGGCGTGACCTCGGACCAGTACCTTCCAAAATCGGTACCTTGAGGAGCAGGTGGTTAAGCCCCGCGCGCGCTAGGGCGCCAGTCGCTCGCGCAACCATGCGCCGTCTGTACCTTGGCTGTAACGCAGCCGGTCATGCAAGCGGCTTTTGCGGCCTTGCCAGAACTCCCACTGGTCCGGCTTGAGGCGGTAGCCGCCCCAGTGTGGCGGGCGCGGCGGCTGCAGCAGAAACTGGGCGGCGTATTTAGCCGCGTTCGTTACCAGCACCGTGCGGCCGGGGATCACTTCGCTCTGCGGGGAGGCCCATGCGCCGATGCGCGAGTCCAGCGGGCGGCTGTGGAAGTAGGCGTCGCTCTCTTCGTTACTCACTTTTTCGACCACGCCTTCGATCCGGACCACCCGCTCCAGCTCCACCCAATGGAACTGCAGCGCGGCATACGGGTTGCCCGCGAGGGCCTTGCCCTTGCGGCTCTCGTAGTTGGTAAACCAGACAATGCCGCGGGCATCAAAGCCTTTGATCAACACCACCCGGGTGCTGGGGCGCAGGTCGCTGCCCACGGTGGCCAGGGTCATGGCGTTGGGCTCAGGCACCTCGCTCTGGATGGCTTCTTGCAGCCAGCGGTCAAACTGCAGCATGGGGTCGGCATGCGAAGCCTGCTCATCGAGTTCGGCGCGTTCGTAACTTTTGCGGAAGTCGGCAATGGATGTCATAGCCGGAGTATAGGAATTACAGGCTTTCCGTGAATTGCGTTGGGTCATGGGCCGTAGAGGCCCATGCTGCGACAACCTACAATACGCTCCATTTTTAAGGGAGTGTTTGACATGTCTGAGCAGGAAGATACCGGTACCAAAGTCGTTGCCATCGTCGTGAGCACCATCATCGTCGCCATTTTGGCTTCCGTCATTGGTTTTGCCGTCAGCCGGTCTGGCGCCAAGCCTGCACCTGCGGTAGCGGTTGTTGAAGTGGCAGATGCAGCCAGTGTGCGGGTTGAAGACGGTGTGGTGAAGTTCTTTTTTGCTACAGGCAAAGCGGACGTTGCCATGGGTGCTAACGAGGCATTGGCCAATGTGGTAACCGCGGTGGCTGCCGGTCAGCAAGCGGTGATCAGTGGTTTTCATGACGCCAGCGGCGACCCCGTTCAGAACGCTGAGTTGGCCAAGCAACGTGCCATCGCGGTGCGCGACGCTCTGGTGGCCCTGGGTGTTCCCCAAGACAAAGTCGAGTTGAAAAAGCCTGAAGAAGCTATGGCAACCGGCCCTGCCAATGAAGCACGCCGGGTTGAAGTGGTGGTGAAATAAATCAGATCCTCTCGCTCTCGCGCAAAAGGCCCGATTCAGTCGGGCCTTTTGCATGGTGCGGCAAGCTCGCCACGTCACACCGAGCCGAGTTGGTACCCTTCTGGTAACTGGGGATCGGTACAAAGGTTTGATTCCAAGTTACCATCAGAGGTGTAATTTAGTTACAGAAATTCTATGCCAGACATCACCTCTACCCCCGTCGCTTTGCACCCTGTTGTGGAGGCGGTAACCCGCCGTATCGTGGAGCGCAGCGCTGCCACCCGCAGCGCTTATCTGGCCCAAGTTGCGCATATGGCCGACCGCAAGCCCGGCGCCGACCGCATGGGCTGCGCCAACGTGGCCCACGCCTTTGCCGCCATGCC
>DAINNP010000183.1:0-4985 GCA_036735785.1 Rhodoferax sp.
GGTCGTGGTCCTTGGAGTTCAAGTAGTCCAACAGCTTACGGCGACGGCTCACCATACGCAGCAAACCGCGGCGACCGTGGTGGTCTTTGGCGTGGGTCTTGAAGTGGGGTGTCAGCTCGTTGATACGGGCTGTCAACAGTGCCACTTGCACTTCTGGGCTACCTGTGTCGGTAGCGGAACGGGCGTTGTCTTTGACAACAGCAGCTTTGATGCTGGAAGCGATCATGTGTTTTTCCTTGTGATGTTTTGACTTGCGCCAGGTGCTGGAATGGCTCTTGGCGTGCGCCTTGCCCAATGCAAAGCCGTTCGATTATAGCCCGAAGCACGCCCTCCGCGAAGCAGGGCTTCAGCCGACGCGCTCCGGATTGCGCTTGCCCTTGCTCAGCAAACGCCCTGCAAACCCGCACCACATAACGCCTTTGGCGCCATTTTCAAGAGGCATTTTTAGGGTTTAAATTCCTACAGATTGGCTTGAATTGCACCCCGCTGCGCTCAGTTAGGGAACAAGCGGCAATCACGGTGAGCGCCGCGCAAGATAAGGAATCCCATCATGTTCTTCGCCACTGCACCCGCCGCATTTCAAGCCTCTTTGCGCCGCCCTGCCCACTCCGGCAGTGCTCATGCGGTCGAGCGCTTTTTGAGCGACGCACTCCTCTCAGCCCGCCAAGCCGGCACCACCTACACCCAGGACGACACCAGTTTCACCTTGAGCCTGGACATGCCCGGTATCGCCAAAGAGCACCTGCGCATCGCGATTGACGGTGCGGTTGTCCGCATCCAAAGCAAGGACGACGCCCCCCGCCGCTACCGCGCCGCTTACGAGCTGCCCCAAGAGGTGGACAGCGCCTTGAGCGAGGCCAAGCTCGAAAACGGCGTGCTCACTCTCAAATTAGCCAAAAAGGTACCCGTGGATACCTCGGCAGAGCTCACGATCCAGTAAGCCAGCCCACACCCGAGCGCTGCACTCACGTGCACGCGCTATCAAAAAAGGAGCTTCCCGCGCTTGATTTGCGAGCGCCGGAGGCTCTTTTCACAAGGAATGCAGGGGCCAGCGCGGCTTGACGTCAAACGCGTAGTCGTTCACCGCGCTTTGCAAGCCACTTTGCAGCCGCATCGCGGCGGCCATGGCGATCATGGCACCGTTGTCGGTGCACAAATGCAGCTCGGGGTAATGCGCCCGGACGCCGCGCTTGGCGCACTCGGCATTGAGCTGCTCCCGCAATTTGCGGTTCGCCCCCACTCCGCCAGCCACCACCAGGCGCTTGAGACCGGTTTGCTTCAAGGCCGTGACAGACTTCTTCAGCAAGACCTCCACGATCGCGGCCTGGGTGGATGCCGCCAGATCCGCCTGCTGTTGCGCAGGCAAAGCCTGAAAACTGGTGACGCCGCCGGCAGCCAACATGCGCTGGCTTTGCACCAGCACGGCGGTTTTGAGGCCGGCAAAAGAAAAATCGAGGTTGCCGCTGTGCAACAAAGGGCGTGGCAAGGCATAAGCCTTCGGGTCACCCGACTCGGCCAACTTGGACAGCAAAGGTCCGCCGGGATAGGCCAGTCCCATGAGCTTGGCGGATTTGTCAAAGGCCTCGCCCGCCGCATCGTCGATAGTCTCACCCAGGAGCTCGTAGCGGCCTACGCCATCCACCCGCATCAATTGGGTGTGCCCGCCGGATACCAGCAAGGCTACAAACGGAAACTCCGGCGGGTCTTCACTCAAAAACGGTGACAGCAAATGCCCCTCCAGGTGGTGCACGCCCAACACCGGTTTGCCCAGTGCCGCGCCCAATGCACACGCCACACCTGCCCCCACCAACAACGCGCCGGCCAAACCAGGGCCGCGGGTGTAAGCCACCACATCCACCTCTTGCAGGCTGCGGCCGCTTTCATTCAGTACTTGCCGGGTCAGGGGCAGTACTCGGCGGATATGGTCGCGGCTGGCCAGCTCCGGCACCACGCCACCAAAGGCCTGGTGCATCTCGATCTGGCTGTGCAGTGCGTGTGCCAGCAGCGTGGGCACGGCATCGCCTTGGGACTGCACCATCGCCACCCCAGTTTCGTCACACGAAGACTCAATCCCCAACACCAACATGCTTGATTCCTTTAGAGGCGCCGAGTGTAGAGGATGCCCTGTACGACGTAGGCTCCTGAATTGGCGCAATTCTTGCTTCTAGCATTCGCATGACTACGCCACTGCGCATTGTTGTGATCAGCTCAGACCTGGTCGTCGAAGACCCGGAGGACACCCATGCCCTGGACCAAGCAGAGCGCTCACGCAGTCTTCGCATTGGCCTGCTGGAAAACGGATTCAATCTGATTGCATCCCTACCGGCCGACGGGTTTCTGACCGAGCGGTTGGCACAACTCCAGCCAGACATGATCATTGTGGATGCCGAGAGTGCCGCCCGTGACGCGCTGGAGCATGTCGTGATGGCCACACGTGACGAGCGCCGCCCCATCGTGATGTTCACCAACGACCATGACAGCCGCACCGCCCGCGAGGCGGTCGCTGCCGGTGTGTCGGCCTACATCGTGGCGGGCTTGCAAGCCGAGCGCATTCGCCCGATTCTGGATGTGGCCATGGCCCGGTTCGAACAAGACCAGGCCTTGCGCCGCGAACTGGCCGACACCCGCAACGAGCTGAACGAGCTCTCCAGCGCCCTGCAAGACCGCAAGGTCATAGACCGGGCAAAGGCCCTGTTGATGCAACGCCAGTCCCTCTCCGAGGAGACCGCTTACGCCAAGCTGCGCAAAACCGCGATGGACAAGAACCTGAAGATCGTCGAGGTGGCCCAGCGCATGCTGGACGTGGCCGACCTGCTGGGCTAAGGGACGAATCTGCCTTCAGGCTCCCCAGCAACCCATAACTTCTGATTGCTTCAAGTGAGGTCCGCAGCCTTGTAGCGCGCAATTTCTCCGGCTTGCACCAAGAGAAATTGGGCACGGAGGGCGATGAAAGCCGCAATTTGGTGCACGAAGGGCACTTCCTCGCCCTGATAAATCGGGCTCGCGGCTTGTATCTCTGCTTGTTCGATGGCGTAACGGCACAAGGTTTGCAGTTCCCGCGCAAATGTGGTGCGGGGGATTTTGGTCCTCTGGCAAAAATCGGCCAGCGCAAATGACCTGATGTCGTCCAGCTCAAACGCATCACCAAAAGCCATGGCCAGGCTGTGCTCCAGCCGGTCAGGGTCATACTGCAACACGCTCACCAGGTCGTACAACTCCGCCACCCGCAAACCGCCCCGCTCCACATAAAACGAAATGTTTTTGCCATGCGCGGCGCTGTTGCCCAGCAGCAAAGTGGTGGCAGCCCAAAACACCAGGCGTTGCATGCCTTGCGCAGGTACCCGCCACTGGTCGCGCAATCCAAAAACTTTCTCGAAACTCATGCCATCGCGGATGTGCGCCACATCCGCACTATGGCCTATGTTGCGCTCGTACTTGTAAGTCACCGGCAAGTTGGCGGCCTGACAGCCATCGATGATGTGAAGTCGGCGCACAGCCGTGGGCGCAGCATCGCCGGACATTGCCTCGCGGTCAAAGCGGCGCACACACAGCACCGGTGACGGCACGCGCAATAGCTCGACCGCCGCGACATGGTCCACGCCATACCGGCGGCGGCTCAAAGCCCCCGCCCACGCCATGCAAAAGTGCTCATTGGCCACCATGTGCGGCAGTGCCGCGCGGCGCGGCTCGGGCTTGAGCAAATGGGTGGATGTGAGTGCGCCATCGGCCAAATAGGTTTTGTCACCATTACGCAGCACCAGGAGCTTGTCCTGAAAGCCCGCAAGCGACATGCGCACCCGGCCATCCCACACCGAAAAAGGCTGGTTCGCGCGGTTGTCAATGCGCGCTTGCAGCTCGGCGTCGGGCAGCTCGCGCATTTGTGGCTGCAAAGTTTGGGGCGTGACGCCGCTAGGCAAAAAGGTGAGTGCGCCCGCAGTTTCTTTGCCTAACTGCCGAATCAGGCCCAGCACGTTGGACTTGGCAATGTTGGTGTACTGCGAAACCGTGTCCAGCGCTTCGCCTTCTGGCAACAGGTTTTCCAAAAATCGCCGAATAGCGACGGGTGCAATCGCGCCGCTCAGTGGCAAGTGGGGCGACAAAGCAAAGCCGGCTTTTTGCCATTGCTGGGTATACGCCAAGGCAAACGTGTCGCTGGCAGGGTCCCACGCCAGCTCGGCTACGCGGTCGCTGCCTATAAATAGGTCCAGGGCGTAGTCGCTCATGGGGCGCCTTGGCTATTGTTTTCGACCTCTATGAACTGGCCTTTGGGCAAGACCACGATTTCCAGCCCCAAACTCGCCAAGACAGAGAACAACTTGTCGGAGGTGATGGGCTTGCCGTTCTCCAGGCGAGACAGCACGGAACTGCCCACGCCGCTGAAACCCGCCGCGTCGTCAATGCGCAAGCCCAACTGCGCCCGCTGGTTGCGCACTAGCATGCCCAAGTCGGCCAAGGTGACGGCTTGGGCTGAGAGCATCGGGTCGAAAGTGGGGAGTTTGCGTGCCATTGTTTCCGCTTGTCAAAATAAAAAGGGCTTACAGGAAGAAACCATAGTTATTTCTTTAAACGGAAATTATGCCTATGGCATACGAAATTACCAAATAGTTTTTCTATCAGGAAACAACAAGGCAACAAATCTCAACTTGTGAATGCCCACACCAACACGTCAATAAGTGTCGTTGATCGTCAACTGAAATGACTTTGAAAGGCTCTTGGCACTTCCTTGCGGCGTTGCCGTAACAGTTACTGTAAAAATTTGGTTTCCCGCCACATCAGAATTTCCCGAAATAAGGCCCGTCGCAGCAGCTATTGAATAGCCAGGTACTGTTATGCCCGTCATTGAATAGACGATGCTTCGACCTGAGGGGTCTGTTACTCCCCCCGCATTCAACGACAACGAATCTTCATCGTTCATCGTCATATCCGCCAAATTCGCAAACCCCGACCCCGCAGGCGTCACGGGAGTATCCAGCACCTGAATGCCC
>DAINNP010000184.1:0-2737 GCA_036735785.1 Rhodoferax sp.
GTGCCCAGGTGGGCAGCGCCAAGGCCCAGCGCTACCCGCGCCTGACCCTGAGCGGTTCGGTGGGTGCGCTGCGCGTCAGCAGCGCGGGCCGCGAAACGAATCTGGACACCTGGTCCTTCGGCCCCTTGGCTGTCACACTGCCACTGTTTGACGGCGGCCAGCGCAAGGCCAATGTGGTGTCTGCCGAAGCGGCCTATGCGCAGAGCGTGTCGGTCTACCGTGGCAGGGTGCGCCAGGCTGTGCGAGAGGTGGAAGAGGCACTGGTCAACCTGCAAAGCACCGATGCCCGCAAGCAGGATGCCGCTGTGGCCACTGCCGGCTACGCCGAGTCGCTCGCAGCCACCCAGGCCCGCTACGGCCAGGGCTTGGCCAGCTTGGTGGAGCTGGAAGATGCACGTCGCAATGCGCTGGCTGCGGAGTCTGCCCAGCTCTCACTGGGGCTGGAGCGCAACCGCGCTTGGGTGTCGCTTTACCGCGCCTTGGGTGGCGGCTTTGAGCCGGACCGATTAAACGCGGACGCCACCTCAAGCGCCGCCGATCAGCCACGCCCCTAACTCCCTCATAAGTCGCGCACAACTCCCGCATACCTCCCGCACAACTCCCCGATTTTTTGTTGTCACCTCTTTGAGAGCAAAGCCATGAACCAACTTCACTTTAAACCCCTGACCCTGGGTCTCCTGACCGCCAGTGTGCTGACCCTGGCCGGCCTCGGCCTGTTTGCCACCCGCACGCAGGCGGCCGATGCTCCCAAGGCCGCTGCTGCGGCCAAAGCTGCGCTGACCGTGTCTACCGTGCAGGCCAAGAGCAGCCAGCTGCCCGTCAAGCTGTCGGCCAACGGCGGTGTCGCCGCCTGGCAAGAAGCCAGTGTGGGCTCAGAGGCCAGCGGCCTGCGCGTGGCTGAGCTACACGCGGGTGTGGGCGACAGCGTGAAGCGCGGTCAGGTGCTGGCGACCTTTGCCTCTGAAAGCGTGCAAGCCGATGTGGCGCTGGCACGCGCCAGCCTCAACGAAGCGCAGGCCAATGCTGCCGAAGCGCTGGCCAATGGCGACCGTGCGCGTGCCGTGCAGGGCACCGGCGCCATCAGCGCCCAGCAGATCAACCAGTACCTCACGCAAGAGGCCACCGCCAAAGCGCGTGTGGCGTCTGCCCAGGCTCAGCTGGACGCCCAGCTGCTGCGCCTGAAGCAAACCCAATTGCTCGCGCCCGACAGCGGCATCATCTCGGCCCGCAGCGCCAGTGTGGGTGCGGTGGTGGGGGCTGGCACCGAAATGTTCAAGCTCATCCGCCAAGGGCGGCTGGAGTGGCGGGGTGAAGTGACCTCGGCTGAATTTGCCCGCATCAAACCCGGCATGACGGTGCTGGTCACCTCGCCGGGTGGCGTGCAGGCCAAAGGCAAGGTGCGCATGCTGGCGCCCACCGTGGATGCTGCTACCCGCAACGGCCTGGTGTATGTGGACTTGTTGGCAGCATCGACGGCCGGCCAATCGCTGGGTGGCGCTTTCAAGCCCGGCATGTATGCCCGTGGCGAGTTCGAGCTGGGCAGCACCGGCGCACTGACCGTGCCGCAAACCGCGGTGGTCGTGCGCGACGGTTTCAGCTACGTCTACCGCGTGGGCAGCGACAACCGGGTGAGCCAACTCAAGGTGCAGACCGGCCGCGTGGTGGGTGAGCAGATCGAAATCCAAAGCGGCGTGAAGCCGGAAGACAAGCTGGTGGCCAGCGGTGGCAGTTTCCTGAGTGAAGGCGACACCGTGAAGGTGGTGGACGCTGCAGATTCCAAGCCAAAAGCGGCTGTAGCGACCGTAGCACCTGCGCAAGCAGCTACGAAATAAGGAGCAAAACCGATGAATGTCTCCTCGTGGTCGATCAAAAACCCCATCCCGGCGGTCATGCTCTTTGTGATGCTGACCTTCGCCGGCATGCTGGCGTTCAACAGCATGAAGGTGCAGCAGTTCCCTGACCTGGAGCTGCCCAACATCACCATCTCGGCCAGCCTGCCCGGTGCAGCGCCGGCCCAGCTGGAAACCGAAGTGGCCCGCAAGCTGGAGAACGCGATTGCGTCCATCCAGGGCCTGAAAAACATCTACACCAAGGTGCAGGACGGTGGCGTGTCCATCACCGCCGAATTCCGCCTGGAGAAGCCTACGCAAGAGGCGCTGGACGAAGTGCGCAGCGCCGTGCAGGGCGTGCGCAGCGAGTTGCCCAGTGACGTGCGTGACCCGGTGATCAACAAGGTAAACCTCTCAGGCGCGCCCATTCTGGCGCTCACCATCCGCTCGTCCAAGATGGATGACGAAGCGCTGAGCTGGTTTGTGGACAACACCGTCTCGCGCCGCCTGCTGGGCGTGAAGGGTGTGGGCTCGGTGGTGCGCGTGGGCGGGGTGACCCGCGAGGTGGAGGTCGCCCTCGACCCCATGAAGCTGCAGGGCCTGGGCGCTACCGCGGCCGACATTTCGCGCCAACTTAAACAGGTGCAAACCGAGAGCGCAGGCGGCCGTGCCGACCTGGGTGGTAGCGAGCAGCCCATGCGTACCTTGGCCACTGTCAAGACCGCGGAAGAGCTGGCCCATCTGGAGCTGACGCTGTCCAACGGCCAACGTGTGCGCCTCGATCAAGTGGCTACTGTCAAAGACACCATCGCTGAGCCGCGCGCTGCCGCGCTGCTCAACGGCGTGCCGGTGGTGGGGTTTGAAATCACCCGCAGCAAAGGCGCCAGCGAGGTGGAAGTCGGCGCTGC
>DAINNP010000184.1:2837-4962 GCA_036735785.1 Rhodoferax sp.
GGTGTGCTGGTGGACGATGCAATTGTGGAGGTCGAGAACATCGAACGCCACTTGAACATGGGCAAGACACCCTTTCAGGCCGCGATGGAAGCGGCCGACGAAATCGGCCTTGCCGTGGTGGCTACGACCTTCACCCTGATTGCGGTGTTTTTGCCGACCGCGTTCATGAGCGGCATCCCCGGCAAGTTTTTCAAGCAGTTCGGCTGGACGGCAGCACTCGCGGTGTTTGCCTCGCTGGTGGTGGCACGGGTGCTCACCCCCATGATGGCCGCCTACATCATGAAGCGCAGCCCGCGCGAACACAAAGAGCCGTTCTGGATGGGGGCCTACATTCGCGCCAGCCGTTGGGCGCTGCGCCACCGCTGGATCACCATGGGTGCGGCAGCTTTGTTTTTTGTGGGCTCCATCATGCTGATCCCCTTGTTGCCCACCGGCTTCATTCCGCCGGACGACAACTCGCAAACGCAGGTCTACATCGAACTGCCCCCGGGCTCGACCTTGAAGCAAACCCGCGATGCGGCGGAGCATGCCCGCCAGTTGCTGGGCAAGGTCGATCACATCCAGAGCATTTACACCACCATCGGTGGCGGTGCCGCAGGCTCCGACCCGTTTGCGCCCGCAGGTACTACCGAAGTTCGCAAGGCCACCCTCACGGTGTTGTTGACCGAGCGCGGCCAGCGCCCGCGTAAGCAGGGCATTGAAAACGCCATCCGCGCGGCGATGTCCGAAGTACCAGGCATCCGCAGCAAGGTGGGTTTGGGCGGTAGTGGCGAGAAGTACCAGCTGGTGCTGACCGGCGAAGACCCCCTAGCCCTGGCCAGTGCAGCCGCCGCGGTGGAGCGCGATCTGCGCACCATTCCCGGCTTGGGCAGCATCACATCGAGCGCGAGTTTGATCCGCTCTGAAATTGCGGTGCGCCCCGACTTTGCCAAAGCGGCAGACCTGGGCGTGACCAGCGCCGCCATTGGCGAGACCCTGCGCATTGCGACGGTGGGTGACTATGACACGTCGCTGGCCAAGCTCAACCTCAGCCAGCGCCAAGTGCCGATTGTGGTGAAGCTGGACGACTCCGCGCGTCAGGACCTGGAATTGCTGGGCCGCCTATCGGTGCCCGGCGTCAAAGGCCCTGTCATGCTCAGCCAGGTGGCGACGCTTGAAGTGGCCGGTGGCCCGGCGGTGATCGACCGCCTGAACCGCTCACGCAACATCACCTTTGAAGTCGAGCTCTCCGGCGCGCCGCTAGGCGATGTGACAGAGGCCGTGCAAAAGCTGCCCTCGATCACCAACCTGCCGCCCGGCGTGAAGCAGTTGGCGCTGGGCGATGCCGAAGTCATGGGCGAGCTGTTTGCCAGCTTCGGCCTCGCCATGCTGACCGGGGTGCTGTGCATTTACATCGTGCTGGTGCTGTTGTTCAAGGACTTCTTGCAGCCTTTCACCATTCTGGCGGCGCTGCCGCTGTCCTTGGGTGGCGCGTTTGTGGGTTTGCTGGTGGCGAATCAGAGCTTCTCCATGCCCTCGCTCATCGGGCTCATCATGCTCATGGGCATTGCCACCAAGAACTCTATTCTGTTGGTGGAGTACGCGATCCTGGCGCGCCGGGGTAGCGATGGCAGTGATGGTCACCCCGTGGCGGCGCCCATGAGCCGGTTTGACGCACTCATCGATGCCTGCCACAAGCGTGCGCGGCCGATTGTGATGACCACCATCGCCATGGGCGCAGGCATGGTGCCGCTGGCCGTGGGCTGGGGTGCTGCAGACAGCAGCTTCCGCAGCCCGATGGCGGTGGCAGTGATTGGCGGGCTGATCACGTCCACCGTGCTGAGTCTCTTGGTGATCCCGTCGGTGTTCACCGTGGTGGACGATCTGGAGCACTTGTTGGGCCGACTCAAGCGCTGGGTGCTTCGTGAGAAACCCGCCGCGGCCGAGGCGCACGACGTGGCCTAAGCCATTACAATGCGACTCCCGTCATTGGGGAGTAGCCTCTCTTGCGTTGCAAGAGGCTTGCGTCAACACACTGGGTCCGCAGACCCTGGCGCCAGCAGTTCAGTCTTGGCAAGACCTTTGACCACCGCACATCCGCCTTGGCCGGTGATGTGCCGTGGTCATTTGTCTTTTACCGGCCTTG
>DAINNP010000185.1:0-4958 GCA_036735785.1 Rhodoferax sp.
TTCAAGTTCGACATGGTCAAGGGCCGGCTTGCCAAGCCCGGTACACCGGCTCCCGATGCCTGAGATGGCGCCGGGCATCGTGCTCGACACCAACATCGTCCTTGACCTGTTGGTGTTCAAAGACCCGCTGACCCAGCCTTTGCAGACCGCTTTGAGCACAGGCGCGCTGCGGTGGATTGCGACTCCCGCCATGCGGGACGAGCTGGAGCGGGTGCTGGCCTACCCGCAAATCGCCAAACGGTTGGCGTTTTATGCCCTGCTGCCCGAGGCGGTGCTG
This sequence comes from Rhodoferax sp., assembly GCA_036735785.1. Classification (GTDB taxonomy): domain Bacteria; phylum Pseudomonadota; class Gammaproteobacteria; order Burkholderiales; family Burkholderiaceae_C; genus Allorhodoferax. Next base: position 278 of record DAINNP010000185.1, read on the forward strand.
GCTGCGCGCGATGCGCTGGTACACACCGTGGCGGTGGCCGACAAGGCCCCGGTGACCTGCAAGGACCCGGATGACCAGCGCTTTATTGACCTCGCGGTCGCCCATCGGTGCACCGTGCTCAGCAAGGATCACGCGGTGCTTTGTATGGCAAAAAGGCTGCTAGCCCTCGGTGCGCATGCGCGTGCTGCTATTTAAAGCATAGCAACTCAGAATCCGGGCTGGCTGACACCTTTGGCCAAGGGGTTGGTGGCTACGTCCGGCGCGGTGCGCGGGATCGTGATGTCCACCCAGGTGCCCTCGCCCGGCGGGCTTTGGGCCTGGATGCGCCCTCCAAGAACATTGCTCACCAGGTTGTAGACCAGGTACATCCCGAGTCCGCTACCGCCCTTGCCAAGTTTGGTGGTGTAAAACGGCTCAAAAATGTGTGCCAAGTTGGCCGCGGGAATGCCGCAGCCGTTGTCCCGGTAGTGCAGCAGGATCTGCTCACCCTGCGACTCAGCCCGAATCACCATTGCGCCGGCCCCATCGGCTGCAAACGCGTGGTGGACCGAGTTGGCCAACAGATTGGTCATGATTTGTTCCAGCGGGCCGGGGTAGCTGTCGAGCTCCAGGTCAGGCGGGATATCGAGTGTGACGGTGTGGCCCTTTCCTTTAAATAGCGGTTGTGTGGTGTGCAAAATTTCTTGCATGACCTCCAACAGCGAAAAATGGCGCCTGCGCGAGCTGGTCTGGTCCACCGCCACTTCTTTGAAGTCGCTGATCAGCTTGGCCGCACGGGTGGCGTTGCGCTCGATCAACACGCTGGCTTCTTGCAGGCGGAGTGCGCCTTTTTCAACGTCGCCCCGCCGTGCACTGCCGGAGAGCAGCTTTTGGGAAAACGAGGCTGCATCTTCGGTCAAGGTGCTTGCGACCGCCAAGACATTGCCGATAGGCGTGTTGAGCTCATGGGCCATGCCAGCCACCAGGCTGCCGAGTGCGGCCAGCTTTTCACTTTGCAGCAGCTGACCCATGGCGCGCTGCAGCTCTGCATTGCGGGTCTCCACCCGGGCTTCAAGTTCACGGTTCAGGGTCTCCAGATCGGTTTGGATGAGCTTGAGCGGCGTGATGTCGATCATGGTTTCAATCGCACCGGTGATGGTGCCATCTGCGTCACGCAGCGGCGATGCGCAGAAGCGGCCCCACATGCCTTGGGTCTGGTCCGTATTCGTGAAATAGCCTTCGCCCTCCAGCGCGCCGGGCACATGGGTGCTGGCTCGCAGGTTGTCGCCAAAGAACCGGGTGATGTCATCGGCCTTGGTACCGTCGACCAGCACATCCAGCAGGCAGGGGCGTTTGGAAGGGTAGATGCCGCGCCAACTGTCGGTAGTGCCCACTACGTCTTGCGCTTTGACGCCGGTCAGGCGCGTCATTTGCGGATTCCAGAAAGTCACGCGGTGCTGGGCGTCAATGGCAAACACCGCCACCGGGAGGTTTTCGTAAATCTGCCGGATGCGGTGTTCCATCTCTTGCGCCAGCGACTCGGCCCGCTTGCGGTCGGTGATATCACGCAGGTTGATGACCGCACGGTTGGAGGTACCCACCTGCAGTTCGATCGCAGAGACCTCGGCCCAGAACACGCTGCCGTCTTTGCGGCGGAGCTGAGCCTCAGTCGCTTGCGTCGTGGTCAAAGGGGCGGCCCCCGCCTCCACGCGCAAATCTTTGAACTGCAGTTGCCGTGCCTCGATGGCGGTGTAGCCGAACATGCCTAGAAAGCGCGGGTTGACCTTTACCGTGTGCCCAGCGGGAAGCGCTTGGATCAGGATCCCGTCCGGGCTGTGGTCAAACAAGTCGCGGTAGTTTTTCTCGCTTTGCTGCAGTGCGCGCGCCGCGATCTGGCGGCTGCGAATGCCGTACAGCAGCAAGCCAATGATGATCAGCAGACTCCCGAACAAGGCGGCCAGCCACACCAAGTAAGGGCGCAAGTCTTCGGTCGGGTTGGGCGGTGGGTTGAGCACCACCGCATCAGGCGGCAGCAGGTCCGGGTCTATGCCCCAGCGCTGGAGTTGCGGGTAGTCAAACGTGGCCTGCACCGGGGCTGCTTTCATCGGCAGGGGTTGAGGGGCGCTGCCGCTGATGAGTTGCTTCGCCAGTTCCCCCATGGCCTGCCCCTGGGCAAGCCCCGACACCAGAAAACCACCCAGAATCCCGGGCCGCATCGCTACATCGCGGGTTACCGCGACCGGCGCTCGCGAGGCGCTGGCCCAGAGGTCTGCCGCTTCCTCGTGGCTGAAGAGGGCGCCGTTGGCATCCCGGTTGAATGGCAGCGCAAACACCAAGTCCTGCGGCCCGAGTTGTGCCAAGCGCGCTTGCACCGCGGCGGCAGGCATGTCGGTCAGGTATTCCACCTCCAGCCGTGGCTGTGCGGCCAAGCCTTCGCGCAGTGTCTCGACCTGGGCCAGGCTGGTGCGGCTTTGGTCGTGTACCACCACAATGCGCCGGGTGGCGGGGAGCATTCGGAGGACCACCGTGAGGCTGCTGCCCACGTTCACATCGTCAAACACGCCGCCGATGCGGGTTTCGCGGGTCAGCGCTTCCGAGCGGCTGATCGCCACGCCAGAGAACAACACCGGCACTTGCGGATAGCGGCGTTTGCGGAGTTGCAAAGCCAGGTCCAAGGCATCATCGTCCGAAGCCAGAATCAAGGCCGGAGCAGAGGCTCCGATCTTGCTCATCAAGACCGCTTCTACCAAGCGGAAATGCTTGTCGCTCGGCGCGACGCGTTTCGTGTCGAGGTACTCGATTTGCAGGTCAATCGGTGGCGCGACCCCCTCAAGGGCCGTGCGCACACCGGCGAGTTGCGCATCGCTCCAAGCCATGCCCGGGTGGTACGACACCAACATCAGCACCCGTGTGCCGTCTCCGGCCAGCGCCGGAGATGCGACGCACCAGAGCCACGTCATCAGCCATAGAACCCGCCTGTAAAACGCTGCCCGCCGGAACTGCATTATTCGGGGCGGAGCGCGAAACTGTGGGCCTGTGCCCGGGGCCAGGTTTGGCGGTAGATCAAGGGCAAGCTGGCCACCGATTCGCCCAGCAAGGCGCCGTTGGGCAACTGGGTCAGAATGAACTGTGCCAGCGAGCGGACCTTGTTGTCGCTGCGGCGCACGATGTGATGGGCGGTGATTTCGTTCGGGTGGTACACCCCCACGGCTTGCACCATTTCCTTGAGCGCAAACAAGGTCTGTTGGTGGAAGTTGTAGACCCGATCCGCCTTGTCGGGCACAACCAGGCTTTGCTGCCGCAGCGGGTCTTGGGTGGTCACGCCCGTGGGGCAGTGGCCTGTGTGGCAGTGTTGCGCCTGGATGCAGCCCAAGGCAAACATGAAGCCCCGCGCGCTGTTGCACCAGTCGGCCCCCAGCGCCATGTAGCGGGCCACATCAAATGCGCTCACCACTTTGCCAGCCACCCCAATTTTTACGCGATCCCGCAGGCCCACGCCCCGCAAAGTGTTGTGTACCAGCAGCAGGCCCTCTTGCACCGGAGCGCCCACGTGGTCGGTGAATTCGAGGGGTGCGGCTCCCGTGCCGCCCTCGGCACCATCCACCACAATAAAGTCCGGGGTGATACCGGTTTCCAACATGGCTTTGACCATGGCAAACCACTCCCACGGATGGCCGATACACAGCTTCATGCCGGTCGGCTTGCCGCCCGAGAGGTCGCGCAAGCGGGCGATGAATTGCATCATTTCGATCGGGGTGGAAAACGCGCTGTGGGAGGCCGGCGAAATGCAGTCCACCCCGACCGGCACACCGCGTGCCTGTGCAATCTCCGGGGTGACTTTGGGGCCCGGCAACATGCCGCCGTGGCCCGGCTTGGCCCCTTGGCTGAGTTTGAGCTCAATCATTTTGACCTGCGGGTCGCGGGCGTTGTCTGCGAATTTGTCGGCGTTGAAACTGCCGTCGTCATTGCGGCAGCCGAAGTAGCCTGACGCGACCTCCCAGATCAAGTCGCCACCATGCACCCGGTGGTGGGTTGATATCGATCCTTCGCCCGTGTCGTGGGCAAAGTTGCCCCGCTTGGCGCCTTTGTTGAGCGCGAGGATGGCATTGGCACTCAGCGACCCGAAGCTCATGGCCGAAATGTTGAACACACTGGCTGAATAGGGTTGGGCGCTGTGCTCGCCGATGGTGATGCGGAAATCATGCGAGGTGATTTTGGTGGGTGACACCGAGTGGTTGACCCACTCGTAGCCATCGGCATGGACATCCAACTGGGTGCCAAAGGGCCGCTTGTCCGGATCCCCCTTGGCCCGCTGGTACACCAGTGAACGCTGAGACCTTGAGAACGGCGTGGCCTCGTTATCGCTCTCGATAAAGTACTGGCGTATCTCGGGCCGCACAAATTCGAGGATGAAGCGCAGATGCCCGATGATGGGGTAGTTGCGCAAAATAGATCGTTTGGTCTGGCGCAGGTCGTATACCCCCACGCCGACCAGCAGGCCGGTGATCAGCAATGAGCCGAAGCCCACACCGAACACCAACACGCTGAAGACGCTCAGCAGCAATGCGAAAACACTGAGCCCCAGCACGGTATAGCGAATCGGGAAAACGGCATTCAGGGTATTGAGCATGGCATGGCACTCCTTCGGAGAGACAATACCAGCCTGCACTCTCTTTGCACAGCTTATGACCACCAATACACC
>DAINNP010000186.1:0-4937 GCA_036735785.1 Rhodoferax sp.
TACTCAAGGACCGCCTGTACACCACCGCAGCCAACAGCCTGGCCCGCCGCTCCGCGCAAACCGCGCTGTGGCAGATCACCCAGGCCATGCTGCGCTGGATGGCGCCCTTCCTCAGCTTCACCGCTGAAGAAGCATGGGCCGTGTTGGGCGCTGAGGGCAAGACACCCGAGGCCACCAAGCTCTCCATCTTCCTGGATGGTTACTCCACCTTTGCCGCGCCGGACGAGGCCTTGCTGGCCAAGTGGGCCCGCATCCGCGCAGTGCGCGAGGCGGTCAACAAAGACATCGAAACCCTGCGCGCCGCAGGCCAGGTGGGAGCTTCCCTGCAAGCCGAGGTCACACTCACCGTGCCGGCCGAAGAGTTCGCCCTGCTGAGCAGCTTGGGTGAGGACTTGAAGTTTGTGTTCATCACCAGCGCTATCACTTTGGTAGCTGGTAGCGCACAATCCATCAGCGTTGCAGCCTCTAACAACGTGAAATGCGAGCGCTGCTGGCACTACCGTGCGGACGTTGGCAGCGACGCCGCCCACCCCACCCTGTGCGGCCGTTGCACCACCAACCTGTATGGCGCCGGCGAAACCCGGACGTTTGCCTAATGGCCCGCGGTAAACAAACCTTCAGCAAGAGCAGCGGCAAAAGCGGCTGGGTACAGTGGCTGGGCTTGGCCCTGATCTTGCTGCTGGTTGACCAGTTCACCAAAGTCCTGATTGTCGGCAACTACCGCCTGGGAGACAGCACCTTTGTCACCAGCTTCTTTAACGTCGTGCGGGTGCACAACACCGGCGCTGCGTTCTCGTTTCTGGCGGATGCGGGTGGCTGGCAGCGCTGGTTTTTTACCGGTATCGGATGTGTGGCGGCCGCGGTGATCATTTGGATGCTGCGCGCCCATCCGGGGCAAAAGTTGTTCAGCTTTGCCATGGCCTGCATTTTGGGCGGCGCGATCGGCAATGTGATTGACCGCTTGATGTACGGCTATGTGGTGGACTTTCTGGACTTTCACTGGAACGGCATGCATTTCCCGTCCTTCAATGTGGCGGATTGTGCGATTTCCGTAGGCGCCATCTGCCTGATCCTGGACGAACTCCTGCGGGTCCGAAAAACCTGATTCCGAGACAGCTGCCGGGCGTTAAAGGGCCATCGCCTAAAATAGCTCTTTGTGGCGGGCGCACATCTCTGCGCCCCGCTGCGTCCCGCACCGACACCCCCACCATGTACACACCCTTATTCCGACGCAGCCTGTTGGCCGCTCTTTTGACGTTGGGCGCCAGCCAAGCCAGCGTGGCGCAAAGCGTCTTGATGGCGCAAGCAGCTACCCCTGCGACCGAGGCCGCCCCGGCAGCCAACGCGGTTTCCAGCCAATTTGACAAAGCGATCAACCAGGACGAGAACTGGTATTTCTCCTGGGGCTACAGCCGCCAGCAGTACGCGCCGTCTGACATTCATGTTTCGCAACCGGAACTGGGCAACAATTTCACGGTCCGCAAAGCGCGGGCCAGCGACTTTCCGTCGAATGTGCCGGATACCTTCAAGTCCCTGCTCAGCCTGGACTTCACCGACCCGCAGGAAAACATCCGCATCGGCAAGTTCCTCAACGACGAGAAAACATTCGCAGTGGAACTGAACATCGACCACAGCAAATACAACGTCGATTACGGGCAAACGGTGACTGTGGATGGCACCGTCACCACCCCGGGTGCGACCTCCTCCATGGTGGTGTCGCCCCAGAACTTCAACTACGCCTTGCACAACGGCTTGAACCACATCATGGTCAATGCCGTCTGGCTGCACCGTTTGCGCGGCCCGGCGCACAAAGCCGGCGACCTGCAACTCATCAGCCGGGTGGGCGCAGGCATTTTGCTGCCCCACGCGGACAACGTGATTTTTGGCAACGCCAACCAGGTCGGGCCCAAGAACGAAAACATCTGCTGCTTCAAGAGCAACGACTGGTGGCAGATCAACGGCTGGACCGCCGGCGTGGAAGTGGGCCTGCGCTACCGGGTCTACAAGGCGATTTATGTCGAACTGACCAACAAAATTGCCTATGGCCGCCTGAGCAAGGTGCCGGTCTACAAGGGCACAGCCGACCAGGAAATCTGGATGAACGAGCAAGTGTTGTCGGCCGGCTTTTTGTTCTAAACCGCAGCACACCTGCCATGCCAAGGGCACCCGAATCGGGTGCCCTTTTTGTTTACAGCGTCAGCACGGTGCAACCGGTGGTGCGGCGCGACTCCAGGTCCAGGTGGGCTTGCTGCACATCCTCCAGGCGGTAGCGCTGGGCGATGTGGATCTGGACCTTGCCGCTCAACACGATATCGAACAGGTCATCCGCCATGGCCTGGGTGCTCTCGCGGGTGGCAATGTGGGTGAACAGGGTTTGGCGCGTCACATAAATCGACCCCTTGGGCCCGAGGATGCCGGGCGAGAACGGCGCCACCGGGCCGGAGGCATTGCCAAAGCTGGCCATCAAGCCAAAGGGGGCGATGCAATCGAGCGACTGGTCCCAGGTGTCTTTGCCTACCGAGTCGTAGACCACCTTGACGCCCTTGCCACCGGTCAGCTCCTTGACCTTGGCCGCGAAATCACCCGCTCTGTAATTGATAGCAAACTCCGCACCATTGGCGAGGGCTAGTGCGCATTTCTCATCCGATCCTGCTGTACCAATCAAGCGCAAGCCCAGCGCTTTGGCCCACTGGCAGGCAATCAGGCCCACGCCGCCGGCCGCTGCGTGGAAGAGCACAAAGTCACCGGCCTGCAAGCCGCCTTGGGGCAGTGTGCGCTTGAGCAGGTACTGGGCGGTCAGGCCCTTGAGCATCATGGCCGCACCGGTCTCGAAGCTGATGCCATCAGGCAACTTGCACACGCACTTGGCAGGCATCACCCGCACTTCGCAGTAGCTGCCCGGTGGTTGGCTGGCATAGGCCGCGCGGTCGCCCACCTGGAGGTGGCTCACGCCCTCGCCCACCGCCTCGATCACACCGGCGGCTTCCATGCCCAACTGCACCGGCAGGTTCATCGGGTACAGACCGCTGCGCTGGTAGACATCGATGTAATTCAGGCCCACCGCATGGTGGCGGATACGCACCTCGCCGGGGCCGGGCTCGCCCACGGTGACCTGCACCAGCTGCAGCTGCTCGGGGCCGCCGTGCTGGGCGATGTGGATGGCGCGGGATGTCACTGAACGCATGGTCTTGTCTCCATCGATGGGGTTGTTATGAATCCGGAGCATGGTGCCAGAAATCAGCCGCGCCCGCAGCCCTGCGCGGGGCATCGCTTCCTTGTTACAGTCGCTGCGATGACCCAACGCCTGACGCCGACTGCCGCCTTCCTTCTCGTGATTCCCCCGTTGATGTGGTCCGGCAACGCAGTCGTAGGCCGCCTGGTCGCCCCCCTTATTTCCCCGATGACGCTGAACCTGCTGCGCTGGGGGATTGCGTTTTTGATTCTGTTGCCCCTGGCTCGCAGGGTGCTGCAGCGCAACAGTGACCTGTGGCCCCAGTGGAAGCGGTTTACCCTGCTCAGCCTGTTCAGCATCGGGGGCTACAACGCGCTGTTGTACCTGGCGCTCAACACCTCGACGGCGATCAACGTCACCCTCGTTGGCGCGAGCACGCCGGTGTGGATGTTGCTCATCGGACGCTTGTTCTTCAAAGTGCCGGTGAGTCGCCGGCAAATTTTGGGGGCGGTGTTGTCGATTGCCGGCGTGGTGCTGGTGCTCGGCCGTGGCGATTGGGAGGTCATGACCCAGCTGCGCCTGGTGCCGGGGGACCTGTATGTGCTCTTGGCCTCCATCGCCTGGGCGACCTACAGCTGGCTACTGGCCCACCCCACGCCGGAGTCGGCGGCGATTAGGGCAGACTGGTCTACGTTTTTGATGGGGCAGATTGTGTTTGGCCTGGGCTGGTCTATGGCCTTCACGGCCGGCGAGTGGGCCCTGACGCCAGCCCATATCGACTGGAGTGCCGGTCTGCTCGCAGCACTGGCCTTTATTGCAGTGGGCCCCGCGGTGATTGCCTACGGCAGCTGGGGTGCAGGCGTCTCGCGTGCCGGGCCTGCGATTGCGGGCTTCTTTATCAACCTCACGCCGCTGTTCACTGCGGTGCTGTCGTCCATTTTTATCGGCGAAGCACCACGCGCCTACCATGCGGCCGCGTTTGTGCTGATCGTCTCCGGCATTGTGATTTCTTCGCGCAAGTAGCCGAGCCGCCCAGGCGGGAATAGCGCGGCCATGGCATCAGGCCGCTTTTTCAGGCACAAAGCGCGCGCTGAGCGCAAGCACCGTGGCGGCCACCACCACGACGCCCATGGCCGCAGTGAGCGACGCGTGTTGGGCAATAAAGCCAATCAAGGGCGGGCCGACCATGAACCCGGCATAGCCGATGGACGAGACCGCCGCAATCGCTGCTGCTGGCGTGGTGCCGGGCACCCGGCTCGCCGCACCATACAAAATCGGCACGATCATCGCCAGGCCGGCCCCGACCAACCCGCACCCGATGATCGCCACCACCGGGTGACCGGTCAGCAAGACACCGGCCATCGACACCGCAGTCACCACTCCGCTCACCTGGAGTAGGCGCTGCTCGCTGTAAAGCGTCCGCAACCGGTCTGCCGCAAAGCGCATGACGGCCATCGCACCGGCACAGGCGGCGTAGCCAATGGCGGCCTGTTCATGGGGCATGCGCACCTCTTGCTGGAGGTAGAGCACACACCAATCGAACATCACCCCCTCCGCGCTCATGCCGGCAAATGTGAGCAGGCCCATGATCAGCAGCGCACCCCGCGGCCAGGTGAAATGCACTTTGGGCTTGTCGGTGGGCGGTGGCGTGGGCAGCATCCAGCGCGCACCGATCCAGATCGCCACTGCGACCGCCACGCCCACACCCAGTAACTGCCACTCGGCCAACACCCCGGCACCCAACATGCCGGCCGCCAGCGCCGCC
>DAINNP010000187.1:0-4915 GCA_036735785.1 Rhodoferax sp.
GACTGGCAGTTCACCCGCGAGCCGGATGCAGTCACTGGGTATGACGAGTTGGTGATTCGCCCCCAGAGCTGATTTGCTATTTATTTGATAGCGGTTTGCGCAATGTCTGCGTGCGCCAGAGGCCAATTTCTTGCATAACTTGCCTTTGTCTGGCGATTCATTTACATTCAATATTCGCGATTCACGAATATTGAATGTAAATGCAGCTCAAACCCCAAGACTTCCTGGTAGCCCTCAAGCTCGTAGCTTGGGGTGCGCAGCGCTGGACGTATGCGCGGCTGGCGCAGGAGCTGGGCATTAGCGTGTCTGAGGCGCATGCCTGCATCAAGCGGGGGCTGCAGGCGGAGTTGCTGTTGCAAAACTATGCGGTAATTCCGCTGTCCTTGGCGGGTGACATCAATTCGGTAATGAATGCGCAGGAGCCTGTGGGTATTTACCGAGTCACTCGTAAAAGGGTGCGCCGTTCGGCCTTGCCGGATGGCGATGCACCTGATGACAACGCGGTTCGGCCCCATTCACATAACTTGGCCGAATTCGCTTTGCACGGCGCCAAATACGCGTTCCCGGGGGTACGTTTGCCGCTGTCCGTGGGTGTGCCCACCAGCCACAGCGCCCCAGCGTTTGCCGGTGTATTTGCCCCCGGTAGCTCAGACTTTGTATGGCCGCATCCCAACGGGTCGATGCGTGGCGTGGGTGTGGATCCACTGCACCCGTCAGTGCCCTTTGCGGCCATGCAAGACGCCAAACTCTACGAAATGCTGGCACTGTTTGACGCGCTACGCGTGGGCAAGGCGCGCGAAAGGGGCATGGCGCTGGAACGCCTGCAGGCGCTCATTGACCCTAGCGCGCCCAAGCCCGTGAAGGGGCCTATGTATGGCTAATCCGAATTTAGCTTTGTTGATTGCGATAGCGCAGGCTATGGGGCCGCTGTGTGAGCAGGTGGTTTTTGTTGGCGGCTGTGCAACGGGGCTGCTGGTGGACGATGTTGATTTGATGGATGTGCGCCCCACGGAAGATGTAGACGCCATCGTGGAAGTGGCGTCGTTGGCAGCGTATCACCGGCTGGCAGAGCAACTGATGCAGCGTGGCTTCAAGCAGACGATGGCAGACAACACGCCCCCGTTTCGCTGGTTCTGGAACCGCATGCAGCTGGACTTGGTTCCCCTGGACGAAAAGGTGTTGGGCTTTGCCAATCCTTGGTACCGGGTGGGCTTTGATGCCGCCATGTCGGTGGAGTTGGCAGACGGCTTGCTGCTACGGCATTTGTCGGCGCCTCACTTCTTCGCAACCAAATTCGAAGCATTCAAAGACCGTGGACAGAACGATGTGTACCTGAGTCACGACCTTGAGGACATCATGACCGTGATGGAAGGGCGTAGCTTGGTCGCGCAGGAAATAGCCGCCGCCGAGGCAGCAGTGCGCAAACATGTAGGCCAATCAGTGGCTGCACTGCTGAACATGCCAGCCTTCCACAATGCACTACCCGGTTTACTGAGCGACCCGGAGCGTGAGCCAATAGTCCGGGCTCGGATGATCCAAATCTCAAAATTGACGAGCTAACTCATCATGAAAACCTTTTACAACCACCTCCACGCCCAACACCAGGGCAAAGTCGAAATGTTCCGTGGCGCGCTGGTGCCGTGCTTTGAGGTGCCGGCCCGTGCCGACCATGTGCTGGCCGAGCTGCAGCGCCGCCAGCTGGGCGCGGTGCTGGAGCCGCAAGCCTTTGACGAGGCCGCGCTCACCGCCATCCACAGCCCGCGCTACCTGAACTTTTTAGCTACCGCCTGGGATCAGTGGGTGGCGCTGGACCCCGCCCATGCGGACAAGGACATCCTGCCCTCCGTCTGGCCCACGCGCACCTTTCGCACTGACATTGAGCCCGACAACTTTGCAGCCAAGGTGGGCCTGTATTCGTACGACGCCGGTACGCCTTTCACTAGCGGCACTTGGGTGGCCGCCCGCGCCGGAGCGCATTGCGCCCTGAGCGCGGCGCAAGCGGTGTTGGCTGGCGACCGCGCCGCCTTCGCCCTGAGCCGCCCGCCCGGCCACCACGCAGGGGCCGACTTTTTTGGCGGCTACTGCTTCTTGAACAACGCAGCCTTGGCCGCGCAGCACCTGCGCAATGCGGGCATTCAAAAGGTCGCGGTGCTCGATGTGGACTACCACCATGGCAATGGCACTCAGGCTATCTTTTACGACCGGCCCGATGTGTACTTCGCCAGCATCCACGGCGACCCGCGCACCGAGTACCCGTTCTACCTGGGCCATGCGGATGAAACTGGCGCCGGCGCAGGCCTAGGCGCCAACCTCAATTTGCCGCTGCCCCGTGGCACCGACTACGCCACTTGGGCCCAGGCCCTGGAGACTGCGTTGGCAGGCATCGCCCAATTCGGCGCGGACGCGCTGGTGGTGTCGCTGGGTATGGACACCTTTGAGGGCGACCCGATTTCGGGCTTTAAGCTCACCACTCAAGACTACCTGCGCTTGGGCGAGCGCTTGGCGCGGGCGGGCTTGCCGACGGTGTTTGTGTTCGAGGGCGGCTATGCGGTGGACGCGGTCGGCGTGAATGCGGTGAATGTGCTTCAAGGCTTTACCAGCCCGTAACATTTGCCCCCCGAAAACCCCGCCCCGGAGCGGCTAAGCTTGCATTTATGAGCAACATTTTTCAACTGTGCAGCCCTGTGTGGCTGCAGCGCGGCCTGCGCGCCACGGTGCTGGCCATGGCCTGTGCCGTCGCGGCACCCGCACTGGTGCAGGCCCAAGGGGTGACTGCCACCCTCGATAACGCGGCCTCCACCGAACGCCTGATTGCCGAGTTCGGCAGCTGGATCGGCAACCCCCACGATGCAGACCAAGTGGTCACTACCTTGCGCAGCGGCCGCCCCACGGCCACGGCAGGCGCTGCCAGTCTAGAGCCTGCGACCGGCCCTTTGGGTTATGGCGAGGTCCGCCTGGCCCTCAAACTGGCGCAAGGGGCGCTGGCCCAGCAAGGGGTTACCGCCCCCAACGCATCGCAATTGCAAGCGGCCCTGCACGGCGGTGCGCTGCTCACCCCACAAGGCGAGCAGATGATGGAGGGTGTGTTGCCCCAAAAGGCACAGGGCACCGCGTGGGCCACCATGGCCGGGCGCTATGGCCTGACTACCGAAGACCTGCTGCCCCCGGCGGGTAAGGCGGTCGTGGTGAAGCGGGCTGCGGAGCCATCGGCCAAAGCCAAGGCGAACAGCAAGACCAAAGCCAAGCCGGGCGCCAAGGCCAAACCGTCAGCCAAAGGCAAAGCCAAGGCCACCGGTAAAAAAGTCGTGAAGAAATCGGCCAAGCCCGCTTCCAAAGCCAAATCGGCTCCGGCCAAAAAGAAAGCCGCCAAAAACTAGGCGGCTAAAAGCCGGGCCGAAAAAACAGCGCGTGGGTGGCGGCCGTTCAGGTTTGGCGGCGGTGCTCTTTGAGCAGCGTGCCTAGCCCAAGGGCGGCCACCAGCATCAACACGAGAGGGAAGGTGACGGTGGCGGAGCGCTCAATGAGCGCACCGCTGATGCCCGACGCCACCAAACCGCCCAAGGTGTAGTTGAGCACCAGCACGGCAGTGCTGTTGACCAGCTGGTTGCCTTTTTCGCGGGCGCCGATGTCGGTCATGCACAAGGTGTAGAGCGCGCTACCGGCTGCGCCGAGCAAAAACACCACCGGCCACACGATCCACGGCACGCGGACCACCGCCAGCAGGGCGGCAGCGCACACGAGCGCCATGGCCGCGACGGCCACCATGAGTGTGCGGCGGCCTTGCACCGGGTTGGCAAATCGGTCTGCCACCATACCCACCGGGATGGCAACCAGCGTGCTGCCGGCACCGCTCACAGAAATCATCAGCGCCGCGGCGCTGGCACCCATGCCCAGCGTGAGGCCGTAGAGCGGCAGGATGGAGGCCAGGCCCAACTCAAAAAAGCCGCCGATAAAGCCTGCCAGCATCAAGATCGGGTGCTGCTGCACTGCCAGCCACAGGCCGCGCGGGCCGGCATGTGCGGTGTCGGGCTCGGCAGGGGGCGCAATCGGGGGAATCAGCGCCGTCCATAGCAGGCCGATGGTGAGCAGCGCAATCACCAGGCCCAGCGCCGCGTGGCCGCTGCTACCGGTCCATGCGAGCAGGGTGGGGCCGATCACAAAGGTCAGCCCGACCATGGTGGCGTACATGCCCATGGTGCGGCCCAGCCGCTCGGGCGGCGAGAACTCGGCAATAAAAGCTTCCGCCAGCACCCAGCGCATGCCCCCGGCAATACCGGCCAACAGCTCCAGGGCAAACCACAGGCCCAGGTGGTCGGTCGCCATGAACCCGATGGCTGCTGCCAGCGGTACCCCCGAGGCAAACCACATCGCGCGCCGCCGCCCCCAGCGCTGGGTGATGGCCGATGCAAACGGGGTGACGATGAAGATGCCCAGCCAGGTCGTAGCGGCGAATAAGCCCGCTAGGGTGGTGGACACCTCGCGCTCTTTGAGCATCACCAGCATCAGCGGTGACAGCATGAAAACGCCTGAGAGCTGAAACAGCGTGGAGCCGAATACCGCCAGCAGCCCGGTTCCCGAGCCCTTGGGTGCGGGGTGGCGTGGGTCGAGCGGCTTAGTCATGGCGTTTCGCCGCCAAGATGGCCTGCGCAACTTCGGCAAAGCCTGCGCCGCGGGCGGAAGGGGTCACATAGGTGGGCAGGTGGCTGAGCTGCGGCACAAAGCGCGCAATGTTGGCCACGCCCGCGCTGTGCCTGAAGTGCTCAAACATGGCCTGGTCGTTGCCCGAGTCGCCCACAAACACCCACTGGTCCAGCTCGGCGCTCAGGTCGCGGCCCAACAGCTCGCGGACGATCCAGCAGGCGCCTGTCCATTTGTTGAAGTCCCCGAAGCAGCCGTGGATGTGGATGCTGCTCAC
>DAINNP010000188.1:0-4914 GCA_036735785.1 Rhodoferax sp.
CCCCCGGGGAGCCCCGCACCGGAGGCGCACCCACCGCCCAGCGCCACACTACCGGCGAATTTGACGGGGTGCGCGCCTACCGCCGGGGCGACCCGCTGAAATTGATTGTGTGGAAAAAAGCCGCCAAAAGCGATGACTTGGTCAGCCGCGATGCCCAGCAGGCCCAGCGCCTCGAGTTGTGGTTAGACCTTGCCAGCGTTGAGCAAAGCTTGCGCAGCCGCGCAGCCGGCGCGGCCCGCGAACAAGCCCTGTCCCGCCTGTGTGCCTGGGTGCTGCAAGCAGAGAGCCGCGGTTTGCGCTACGGCCTGCGCCTAGCCAGCCGCGAACTGCAGCCTGACACCGGCCCTGCCCACCAGAAAAACTGCCTGCAAGCGCTAGCACTAGCCTGAGCCCGACATGCTGCAACGTTTGAACCACCTGCCCCGCGACGCGCGCGACACCCTGTTTTTGCTGGGGGTGATTGCCTGGGTCATCCTGCCGCAAATCGATCGCCTGCCGCTTTGGTGCAGCCTGATGGCCGGCGCGGTGCTGCTGTGGCGCGGAGTGCTGGCGTGGGGGAGCCGCCCCCTGCCTTCGCGCTGGTGGCTCTTGGCGCTGTTGGCGCTGGCGACTGCCGGCACCTGGATGAGCTATCGCACCCTGCTGGGGCGGGATGCCGGGGTGACCTTTATCGTCGTGTTGCTGGCCTTGAAAACCCTGGAAATGCGTGCGCGCAGAGATGCGTTTGTCATCTTCTTTCTGGGCTTTTTCACCATGCTCAGCAACTTCTTCTTTTCGCAAAGCCTGTTGACCGCGGCAGCCATGGTCGTGGCACTCCTGGGCCTGCTCACGGCGCTGGTCAACAGCCACATGCCCGTGGGGCGGCCGCCCTTGATGCAAGCAGCGCGCACCGCCGCCTGGATGGCGCTCGCCGGCGCGCCCATCATGGCGGCGCTCTTCATGCTGTTTCCGCGGATTGCCCCGCTGTGGGGCTTGCCGGGCGATGCCATGAGCGGGCGCAGCGGCCTGTCGGGGCAGATGCAGGTCGGCACGATTGCCAGCCTCGCCCTGGACGACAGCATTGCCATGCGCATCCGCTTTGAGGGGGCCCTACCGCCCCAGAGCGACATGTATTTCCGTGGCCCGGTGTTCTCCAGCTTTGACGGCAAGGAGTGGCGCCCCCTGCGATCCGCCTTCCCCCAGCGCCTGCAACTGCAGCCGGATTTGGCGGTGCAGGGCCCCGCCTACAGCTACCAAGTCACGCTCGCCGCCAACAACCGGCCCTGGCTGATGGTGCTGGACGCCACACCCCAAGCGCCGGAAATACGGGGCTACAGCGCCAGCATGGGCCCCGATCTGCAATGGCAGGCCAACCAGCCGATTGCCGACCTGGTGCGCTACAGCGCCACCAGCTACCCCGAGTACCGCCATGGGCCCAACCGCTTGGCGGTGGGCCTGCAGGACTACCTGGATCTGCCGCCCGGCTTCAATCCCCGCACCCTGC
Organism: Rhodoferax sp.; assembly: GCA_036735785.1. Taxonomy (GTDB): domain Bacteria; phylum Pseudomonadota; class Gammaproteobacteria; order Burkholderiales; family Burkholderiaceae_C; genus Allorhodoferax. The sequence goes on from DAINNP010000188.1 coordinate 1,484, forward strand.
AGCTCGCGGCCGACCTACGCCGCCAGCCGGGTCTGGCCACCGCAGGTGCCCAGACTTTGGTCGATACGGTGATGGACAAACTGCGCACCGGAGGCTATGAGTACACGCTGGAGCCCGGGGTCTATGGCACCCACACGGCTGATGAGTTCTGGTTTGACCGCAAGGCCGGCTTTTGCGAGCACATTGCGTCCAGTTTTGTTTTGCTGATGCGCGCACTCGATGTACCGGCCCGCATCGTCACCGGCTACCAAGGCGGGCAGGTCAACAACGTCGACAGCTTCTGGACCGTGCGACAAAGCGATGCGCACGCATGGGCGGAGGTCTGGATGGCCGGCCGAGGCTGGGTGCGGGTGGACCCCACCTCTGCCGTATCGCCCGGCCGCACCGGGACCTTTCAGCGCCTGGCACCCCAGCCCGGGGTGTTGGCCCAAGCCCTGAACGCGGTGAGCCCGGGCTTTACCCTCAACCTCCGGGCCCTGTGGGAAGCCACCAACAACCGCTGGAACCAGTGGGTGCTCAACTACAGCCAGGCCAAGCAAATGGATTTGCTGCGCAACCTCGGCTTCAGCGCCCCGGACTGGCAAGACCTGAGCACCGTGTTGATCGGCCTGATCGTGGCGGCCAGTCTCACCGGCGCCGGCTGGAACTGGTGGAATCGCCTGCGCCGGGACCCGTGGTTGCAGGCGCTGGAGACTGCACGCCAGCAGATCAAGGCTACTGGCTTGCCGGTCGCGCCCGGGTGTACCCCCCGCGCTTTGGCCCTGTTGCTGCAAACTGACCCAAGGGCTAACCCGCTGGCCGTGCAGTGGTTGCTGCAACTCGAAGCGCTCCGCTATGGCAAAACCGATGCAGCGGGCGCGCTGCGCACCGCACGCACGCAATTGCGCACCATGCGGTGGCTCTCGCCTTGATGGCTAGACAGCGGGGGCCGGCATCGGCAACTCCGAGGGGGCTACCGCAGGCTCTTCCTCTTGCGGTAGCTCTAGGTTCTGGCCCGAGAAGAATGCATTCAGCCACATATCGAGGCGCTGCAGGCCCAGGTTCAATAGCGCGCTGTCCGCCGTCTTTTGGTTGAATTTGAGTACGCCATCACGGTAGTCGAAGCCCGCTTTCACGCCATCGGGCAGCGCCGTCGCATAGCCCGAGGACACGGCAAACTCTTTCTGGTCCGGTGGCATCAGCCCACCCCGGATTTGAATACTCCCTTGGGATGACAACTGCTCGGCAAGCTGGAGTTCGCGGGCCTTGGCGGGCGCCACCGTGAGCGCTACATCGGCGTCCAGGCTGCCGTCCCGGGTGCGCGCTTGGAGCTTGGTGATACCGACACTGACGCCTGACACCAGCAAGGCTTGCACAGCATCCCGCATCTTTTCACGTTGACCGGGCGTCAGGCTGCGCAAGCCGCAGGTCGCAGACAACACCTCGCGGGCCGAATTGACACTGGGCGCATGCAAGTTCGTCACATCCGCTTGCAACACCACGTCTTCCACCGCCATGTCGGCAGCCTTCAGCTCTTTCACCGATTGGGTAAGCCGCATGTCCATGCGGTCTGCGCGCTGCCGGGTCTCGGTGCTGAGGTGCAAGCCCCGGGCGTTGAAGCTCGCGCCTTTGAGGGTCGCCACATCCAGCGCAAGCGCGCCCATGCCGGTTGCGTGGTTCTGCACATCGAAATGCAAGTTCAGCTGCTCCGCCTGCAAGACCTCGCCGCTGCCACGCAAGACCATGCGCGGCATGCTCCACCCCAGCTTCACCGCAGAACCACCCACCACCAGCGTACCGCTGGAGGCTGCGGCCACCAGGCTTTGGCCTTTTCCTTTGAATTGCATTTCCGGCAAGCGCATATCCGAACGCAACACGCCGTCGTAACCCGCACTGCCGGTGCCACTCAACCGGCCCGCGCGCAAGCCTTCACCCGAGGGGCCGAGATCCGAAACGACAGCCGCCGACCAATCAATACGCGTCAGGCTCTCGCGGTCCGGCACGTGCCGGGCGGTGTACTCCACATGCACCACCGCGGGCTGGTCGGGGTCAGCTGCACAGTCGCTGCGCCATTCCAGATCCAAGTTCCCCCGCGAATGCAGCCAGCCGGCCTCGTGCTCCAGCCGCGCAATCCGGAAATTGCCCTCCGCATGGGCAGCCGCCAAGCTGCGCAATTCGGCGCGCAGGGTCAGGCCGGCATACCACGGCACGGCCAACGCAGCCGTTGCGGCCAATGCCACCGCGCCCACCCCCATTTGAACTTTAGAAAACGAACGCATCAGTCAAGCAGCTCCAAACCCCTGTTTTACCCGTAGCAGGGCCTCGGTGAGACCCGCAAAAGCATTTGATTGTCGCCGTGCCACGCAGGGCCTGCCTGCCACTCGCTACACTGACCCCAACCTCTTACCTCCAAGTTCCCACGTGTTCCTCAAAAAGTCTCTGTTTACTCTCGTTTTGATAGCGGCATGCGCAAGCGCCATGGCCGCTTCCAACCCAAAACATACAAAAAGCAAGCCTGCCCGCAATGCCGTGAAGCCGGCACTGCCCGAAGGCACCGCCTACGGTGATCGCGCCGACGTCATGCGACTGGCCGATGACATTGCACAGCGCCGCAACCTGGATGCAGAGTGGGTCCGCAGCACCCTGTCCAAGGCGCGCATGTTGCCCTCGGTGGTCCGGGCCATTACCCCACCGGCCGTGGGCACTCCGAAAAACTGGGCGCTGTACCGCAGCCGCTTTGTCGAGCCGATCCGTATCCGTGCAGGCGTCAAGTTCTGGCTCGCCAACCAAGAAACATTGGCACGCGCCGAGGCGCAAACCGGCGTGCCCGCCAGCATCATCGTGGGCATCATCGGGGTGGAAACCATTTATGGCCAGCAGCTGGGCAACTACCGGGTGATCGATGCGCTCACTACCCTGGCCCTGGACTTTCCAGACGCACACCCCCGCAAAACAGACCGGCAAGCGTATTTTTTGAGTGAGCTGGAGGCCTACCTCAGCCTCACCCAACGCACCGGCACCGACCCCACGGCCTTGCGCGGCAGCTATGCAGGCGCCATGGGCTGGCCCCAGTTCATGCCCTCGAGCTGGGTGAAATACGGTATCGACTTTGACAATGACAGCCGGGTCGACCTGTTTCACAGCCAGGCAGACGTCATAGGCTCGGTGGCCAATTATTTCCAGGCGTTCAAATGGAAGCCGGGAATGCCCACCCATTACCCCGTGCAATTTGAGGTGGCCCGCCTCGATATGCCCACCCTCATGGCGCCCGACATATTGCCCACCTTCAGCCCTGCCGCCATGCAGGAAAAAGGAGTCATCCTCCCGGCCGCAGCCCTTAGCCACCCTGGCCCTCTGGCGCTGGTCGAACTACAAAATGGCGCAGACGCCCCCACCTATGTGGCCGGCACCGAAAACTTTTACGCCATCACCCGCTACAACTGGAGCAGCTA
>DAINNP010000189.1:0-4860 GCA_036735785.1 Rhodoferax sp.
GGGCCCACGCCGATGTTCACCATGGTGATGCCGGCGTTGTCTGCACGCACCAGGTGATAGCCCGGCATTTGGGGCAGGCGGGGCGGCTCTTTCCCGAGGGCGTCTGCGGCCTCGGCAGGCAGGCCCACCCGGCGGGTGACCATATTGCCGGGCTCCACAAAGGCGATGTATTCGCTGTCCGGGTCCTGCATGGCTTTGCGGCCCAGCGCGATGAACTCGTCAATATAGAACTGGTAGTTGGTGAAGAGCACAAAGTTCTGGAAGTGCTCCGGGCCGGTACCGGTGTAGTGGCGTAGGCGGTGCAGCGAATAGTCCATGCGCGGCGCGGTGAACAGCGACAGCGGCAGGGGCTCGCCCGGGCGGGGCTGGTAGGTGCCGTTGGCAATGCCATCGTCCATGGCGGCCAAGTCGGGCAGGTCGAACACATCGCGCATCAGGGTGCGGCGCTCGGCGCTCATCTGGCCTTCCACATGGTCATGCTCGGCAAACGAAAAGTGCACCGGAATTGGCTGGTTGCTGGTGGCCACCTCGATCTCGCCGCCGTGGTTTTGCAGCAGCAAGCGGAACTGCTCCAGGTAGTAGCAGTGGTACAGGTCAGGCCGCGTGAGCGTAGTTTCGAACCTACCGGGGCCGGCTACAAAGCCATAGCTCAGGCAGGCAATATCGGCAGCTGCCTTGCGCGACACGGTGTCGGTGTGGATGCGCACCAGCGGGTAGCAGGCGCGCACATGGCCGCCCAGATCCTCGCCGGCCACAAATCGTTGCATTGCGTGGCGCAGATGGGCGATGCTTTGGTCGTAAATGGCGTGAACCTGCGCTAGCGCAGCGGCGGCGTCGGTGAATCGGGCGGGTGCGATGAAAGAAGGATGGCTGGTCATGCGCCCATTGTGCCGCCGTATTTTTGCGCAGCGAAGACAAGGGGCTTGGAGTAAAGTGTGAACCGAACCACTTAAGTGATATCCGGTGACTGACCCCAAAGACTCCCGCTACACCGAAACCGGCTTCCCTTCTTTGCAATGGGAGGATGATGATCTGGACACGCGCCCGCTGCCTCTGAGCGAGCGGCCTGTGCAGGTCCGTATCGACCACGAAATGGCGATTCTGGCCAACCACCACATTCGCATCGCGCTGGCGATTGAGCGCTTCTGGGGGCACCGGGACTGCGTGGAGTACATCCGCACCCTCATCCTGAACGGGGGATATTCCGACGGCAGTACCAACCGGGTGGGTTTTAAGCCGGAGGTGGTTTCTGCGCTGATCAACCTCGCAGCCCTTCACCGCCTCGACTAGCGAATTTCCGAGCCGACTGTCAATCTCTCTTGCGGGGTCTGTCGCGGGCGCAGTCCGCACAGAGGCAAGCCAGCCCCCGGGCCGCAGCGGGGAGGCGGCTCAGCACCTCAGGGCTGAATGACACTTGGGTGCACCAGCAGGGGCCTTGTGGCAGGCCGGTAGCTTTTTCCAGCTCCATCGCGCACAGGTTGGACTTGCCGCACAACGGGCACACTGCAGGGTTGACGAGCCGGGTGGTGGAAGACGTTGCTTGCATGGTGCAGGCAGTGTAGCCAGACAAGCACCGCCCGTGACAGCAGCAGGAGACCCGTGTGGGCATTGAAATAGAACGCAAATTTTTAGTAACCGGCCACGCTTGGCGCAACGCCAGTGGAGTGCTGTACCGCCAAGGCTATCTGAACCGCGACAAGCTGCGCACCGTGCGGATTCGCATTGCAGGAGAGTCCGCCTTCCTCACGATCAAAGGCCAAAGCACCGGGGCGACCCGCGCCGAATTTGAATACCCGGTGCCTTTGAGCGACGCACAAGCCCTGTTGGCTTTGTGTGAAGGCCCCCTGATCGAGAAAACCCGCTATGTGGTGCAACACGCTGAGCACTGCTGGGAGGTCGATGAGTTTGCCGGCGACAACGCCGGCCTGGTGGTGGCGGAGCTGGAGCTGACACGCGAGGATGAGGCATTTGCCAAACCCGATTGGCTGGGCGACGAGGTAACCCACGACGCCCGTTACTTCAACTCCAACTTAGCCACCCACCCCTACACCGCATGGTGAGTTTGCGGGGTGGTTGCAAACTTGAAGCCGTTTTGGCACTTGGTCCCCGTATTTATTGTGCATTTAGCTATTAAAAATATAGCAAAATGCGTAGGGGTGCAGGTGTTAACGTGCGATCTCGTCCTAGGCTGGCGGTAGTGGCATCACCCACTGCGCCATTTGGCGTGCCTGCTCCTCGCTAAGTTGTGGGTGGCGCGGCATCAGGGTCCGACCCCACTCGCCGGAGCCCCCATTGCGAATCTTGCCGGCCAGATAGTCCACCGCATCCGGGCGGCCCTGGCAGCGCATGCAATTGGAAGCGTTGGCGCCCTTGTTGTCCGCCTGCAGCGTGCGCCAGCCCACAATCAACATGCCTGCGACCACTACCAGCACCGCCACGATAAGTGCCGCTGCAAGCCAACGTGGCCGCTGAGGTGGGGTGTCGTCTTCCGGGTGCATGTTCTGGGTCTCTGTTACAGGGGTTCCTGAGTGTCGCGCGAAAGTCATCGCATTGTTGGCATAGGCGCTGTTTCCGCAAAGTTGCCGTGCGCACGGATGCGGCGCAGCAGTGGGTCGTCACGGCAACAGTTTTCACGGGCGCATAGTCTTTAAGCTGCCTCTGCCGTGCGTTTAAGGCCAGCGAGCGCAGCAGGCAGGGTCTTTTTCATGCCGGAGCCAATCAAGCGACTCCAAAGGGGGGCGAGAAAGCCGGAGAACGTAGTGCGATGCGTTGCGACGGTGCTGGCGCCTTGCGCTTGCAACTCGTAGTCGAATTGCATCTTCCCCAATGGCAATTTGCATTCCATACGCACGCTTTTGCCCTGAATCACTTCGACAAAGTGCAGAGCAGATTTGGGCCCACTGTGGGGTGTTACCTCACCCACCGCACCCGAAATAAACGGGCCAGCCAGGCTCGCTGCTTTCAAATCAGGATCCCACGTGGGCCAGCCGGCCACATTGGCATAAAGTGCAAACACGGTGCCTGCAGGGGCGTTGATGGTGGTGCTGGATTCGAATTGCATGGCTTTGGTGCTTTCTTTAGAAGGAGAAGAGTGTTGGGTCAGTGTGTTATTCATGATAGTTGGCCTTGATGAACCTAGTCAGTTCAAATGGGTGAGTAAACCACCTGGCGGACTTCCAACGCGCCAAATTGCGCGGCCGGGCATTTGGCCGCCCAGCCCGTGGCCTCGGGTTCGCCGGGAACGTCGATCAGGTAGTAGCCACCGATTTGTGTGTCGCCTTTCAGGGCGAAGCCCTCTTCTGTTTTGATCCGGCCTTTTTCTGCAAACACCCGCTGGGCGGATTCTGGCGGAGCGAGTTGGCCCGCGGCGATCAACACGCCAGCTTGGATCAGTTGCTGGTTGTACGCCATCATGGCTTGCATCATTTGTTGCATGGCCGACTCGGGTACATCGGTCAGGGCGGCGGGTTGCATTTGGCACAAAAGGAGGTATTTCATGGTCAGTTTCTTTCAAAAAATCAGCCCAAAATTGAGCATGGGTGAACTCTAAAAGTCGCCAAAGTGTTGTGCAACTGACCTAATGCTTCATAAATACCAAACAAAAACTTTGCAATATGCGTTTGGTAGCTGAGAATTCCGCCCATGCAAAGTCTTCGAGGCATTCTTAACTTCACCCGCACCGCCGAGCTTGGCAGCTTTGCCAAAGCGGCTAAGGATCTCGGTATTTCCGCGGTGGCAGTCAGCCAAAATATCAGCCGCTTGGAAGCTGCCCTGGGGGTGCGCCTGCTCGCGCGGAGCACCCGCGCCTTGCAGCTCACACCGGAAGGCCAAGCTTTTCTGGAGCAGTGCCGCCTTCCACTCGCGCAGCTCGATGCGGCCTGTAAAGAAGTTGCCAGCGATGCGCGCAGTGCCAGCGGCACGTTGCGAGCCACCGTGATTTCGCCGGTCGCTTATCTGTACCTGATCCCGCTCTTGCCCAAGTTTCTGCAGCGCTATCCCGGCATCACGCTGGAGCTGGAGTTGAGCGAAGACAGCAGCCCTTTGATCAACAAGCGTTTTGATGTCGGCATTCGGGTGGGCGCCCTGAACGATGCAGCATTTGTGGCGCGGCCGCTCGGGCCGCTCCGGCTACTTTTGTGCGCATCGCCTGCGTATTTGGCGCAAGCGGGTTTACCGCAGAGCTTGGAGGATTTGGAAAAGCACCAGGCGCTGTTGATGCAGATCACTGGGCGGGAACAGACCACGCCCTTTATCGTTCAAACCCGTGGCGGCGACGCCGGTGCAGGAGCACGCAGCATGCGGTTTCTACAGTTGCCGGGTCACTTCATTTGCAACGATTTTCGAAGTCTGGCGCAGGCTTGTGGCGGTGGCTTGGGAATTGCCCAACTGCCCCAGCCACTGGCGCTACCTATGCTGCGCAACGGTCAGCTCAAAGTGCTCTTGCCCGAAAGCGTGGCTGAGAACATTCAACTCTTCATTCACTACCCCACTCGCAAACAATTGCCCGCGCGGGTGCGTGCTTTTGTCGACTTCGTGATTGAGCATTTCGCTGGACACCCGGATTTGACGGCGGATATCTCCGGATTTATTGCTTAGCTCCGTCGTGCCGATAAAGCATAAAACAGCCGATTGCCAAGGTAAATAGTGCGCGAGCAGCTCCTAAATTGATAGTGAGCTGCTCGCCTTGGCCGGCTTAAGCCGCCGCCTTCACCTTTAAGCGCCAAGCATGCAACAGCGGCTCGGTGTAGCCGCTTGGCTGCGCCAATCCCTTGAACACCAGCTCGGTCGCTGCCTGGTAGGCTGCGCCCTTGAAGTTGCCCACCATGGGGGTGTAGAGCTTGTCGCCGGCGTTTTGCTTGT
>DAINNP010000190.1:0-4854 GCA_036735785.1 Rhodoferax sp.
GCGCCGGAGTCTTCCATGGTGTTGTAGAAAATCGGGGCGATTTTGCCGCCCAAGCAGACTCCACCGAAACGCTTGTTGGGGACAAACGGAATGTCCTCGCCGGTGAACCACAAGACGGAGTTGGTCGCAGACTTGCGCGATGAACCCGTGCCCACCACATCGCCCACGTAGGCTACGAGATTGCCCTTCGCGCGCAGGTCTTCGAGGAACTTGACCGGGCCACGCTTGCCATCTTCTTCAGGGGTAATGCCGGGGCGGGCATTCTTGTGCATTGCCAGCGCATGCAAAGGAATGTCAGGGCGGCTCCAAGCGTCAGGTGCAGGAGACAGGTCGTCGGTGTTGATCTCACCAGCGACCTTGAAAATGCTGACCGTGATGGACTTGGGCACTTCAGGGCGGCTGGTAAACCACTCGGCATCGGCCCAGCTTTGCAGCACAGCCTTGGCAAAGGTATTGCCCTTGTCAGCCTTTTCCTTGACGTCATGGAACTGGTCGAACATCAGCAAAGTTTTCTTCAGGCCTTCAGCGGCTTCTGCAGCCACTGCCGCGTCGTCCAGCAAATCGACCATAGGGCTGATGTTGTAGCCGCCCAGCATGGTGCCCAAAAGTTCGGTCGCACGGGCGCGGGAGATCAAGGCGCATTTTTCAGTGCCGTGGGCCACAGCAGCCAGGTAGCTGGCTTTGACCTTGGCGGCATCGTCCACACCAGCGGGCACGCGGTGAGTGATCAATTCGACGAGAGTTGCCTCTTCGCCAGCGGGGGGCGCCTTGAGCAACTCGATCAATTCGCCGGTCTGCTTGGCAGACAAAGGCAGGGGGGGAATGCCCAACGCAGCGCGTTCAGCCACATGGTCACGGTAAGCTTGCAACATCTTCACTCTCCTTCACAAAAACAATAAAAACCGACTCTAGCCCTCGCGAAATATGCGCAGGCCGCTATTTATTTAGTAGCACTCAACTCCGGACTGCCAGGCACGAGCGCAGGGTCCAACAAGTGGGGGGCCGGGTTCTGCTGCATCGCCAGTGCAACAGCTTCTTGCGCCGGACTCATGCAGGCATCTGCGAGCCGGCGGCCTTTGCGCTGATCCATCAACATGGACTTGTTGGCCAGTTGCAGCCACACCGCACCGCGGGCTGCATCTTCCAAACGAATGGCACCGGTGGTGGTAGCTACGGGCACCATGACAAATTTATGGGCGCCAGCTTGCACATCAAAATGCCCCGGCCATGCCGAATGGGGACGTACCAAAACCCGCTGGGCCAACTCGCAAGGCAACTGCCCGGTGGTAACACCGCCAACCAGCGCCATTTGCTCGCCTGTGAGCGGCACTGCTTTGGATTGCATTTTTCCGGGCGACATTCCCGCTGGGGGCTTGGCGGAAACATCCCGGACCACCGGGTTGGCCCAGGCCATGCCCGTTGCGGCAACCAGCCCTAGACCCCAAAAAGCAAGCAACACACGACGCAGGAACATCACATCACCTCCAGAACGGAAGAAGACACAAAGTAGGCGGCAACCGTGTCCGGCAGCGCGACGCCCGTGGCGTGCGCCCGCTCCAACAACTGCCAGAAAAACCGGTAACTCGCCCGGTCATGCAGCACACCGCCCACCGACACGGGGCCCCACTGCGCAGCGGTTGCCGCTTCCAGAATACGGGCCGCCTCGTCCACTGCCCGACGGTCAGGAGAAAAAGCCTGCACGATGGGGCGGATTTGATCGGGGTGAATGCTCCACATCCGGGTATAGCCCAAGGCTTGAGACGCAAAGCGCGCAGAGCGAGCCAAGGCCGAAACGTCTTTGAATTCCGTCACCACACAGTGCGACGGCACTTTGGCGAAGGCATGGCAGGCACTGGCGATCTCTGTTTTGGCGCGCACCACCAAGGGGTGGTGAAACTGGTCCAAGGTGGCCGCATCAGCTGCGCCGCGCACACCCATCGCAGAGGCGGGAATGGCGCCACCGTGGCTGGACACAAAATCCATCAGACCGAAACTGATGGATTGGACGCGCGGGTGAGCAGCAATCTCAAAAGCGCGATGCACGGCTGCCGGCGACTCAATCAATACATGCAAGGGAATTGCAGCGGCGTTAGCGCCAAGGGCATCCATAGCGCGCACCGCGACATCAACATCCGCTGCGGACTCCACCTTGGGCAGCATGATGTAACTTAAAGCGTGGGCAGCACCGCCCACCACACATTCCACATCCTGCAAAAACGCGGGATGGTCGACAGCATGCAAGCGCACACCCACACGGCGGCGCAAGCCATTTGCTATCAAATCAGGAGTATCTTGCGCAGACTTGGCGAGGGCTGCAACCATATTGGCATGGTCCAGCTCGCCGCCGACGGGCGCACCGTCTTCGCAGTCCAGCGTCACGTCAAAGACGCAAGCGCCGAACTCTTGGGTCATGTCCGCCTGCAGCTGCAGGCTCTTGACCATGCGGGCTTCTACACCGCTGTAATGGTCACACACCGGCAACATGCCGGCAGCGCCCTGCGCACCTAAAAGGATGTCGCGAGGGTGCTTCACGGTGGGCGCCGGTGCGTGGGCCAAGGATTACAGCAAGTGCTTCACGCCGTCTTGTTCGCCTTGGAGCTCGGCCAAGGTCTTGTTGATGCACTCTTGGGAGAACGCATCGATTTCCAGGCCTTCAACGATCTTGTATTCGCCGTTGGCGCATGTCACGGGGTAACCGAACATGACCTCCTTGGGAATGCCGTATTCGCCGTTCGAAGGAATGCCCATGGTGACCCACTTGCCGTTGGTACCCAAAGCCCAGTCACGCATGTGGTCGATAGCTGCGTTGGCAGCAGACGCTGCGGACGACAAACCACGTGCAGCGATGATGGCAGCGCCACGCTTGCCCACGGTGGGCAAGAAAGTTTCGCGGTTCCAAGTTTCGTCGTTGATCATGTCTTTGACAGACTGGCCGGCGATGGTGGCGAAACGGTAGTCGGCGTACATGGTGGGAGAGTGGTTACCCCACACTGCCAAGTTTTCGATGTCCGCCACGGCCTTACCGGTCTTGGCAGCCAACTGGCTCGCAGCGCGGTTGTGGTCCAGACGCAGCATGGCGGTGAAGTTCTTGGCTGGCAGATCAGGGGCTGCCTTCATGGCGATGTAGGCGTTGGTGTTGGCGGGGTTACCGACCACCAGCACGCGCACGTCGCGGGAAGCTACGGCATTCAGGGCCTTGCCTTGGGTGGTGAAGATAGCGCCGTTGATAGCCAACAGTTCTGCGCGCTCCATGCCGGGGCCGCGGGGGCGGGAACCGACCAACAGGGCATAGTCGGTGTCTTTGAATGCTGTCATCGGGTCAGAGTGCGCCTCAATGCCCACCAACAGGGGGAATGCGCAATCTTCCAACTCCATGATCACGCCCTTCAGCGCGTTTTGGGCCTTTTCGTCTGGAATTTCCAGCAATTGCAAGATGACGGGCTGGTCTTTGCCCAGCATTTCGCCGGAGGCGATGCGAAACAGAAGGGCGTAACCGATTTGACCTGCTGCGCCTGTAACGGCAACGCGGACGGGTTTCTTGCTCATGGTAAAACTCCAGGAAGTGTTGAGAAAACGGCGACTAAGCAGCGCCCGCAACAAGCCATGCTGCGCTGCAGATTGCCTCCGAGTTTACCCTCGAATTTGACGCCCAGTCAATTTGTCTTATGTCTTATATAAGATATGATTAGGGACTAATTTGAGTCTGACTCGCAGCTGACATTCACGCCTTCCACATGCCCGCAAACACCCTTCCATCGAACGACAGCGCCATTGGCGCGACTGCCGATCAGGGCATGGTGTCGGGCCCGGCTGTCACACCGGCATTCAGCCCGCTGTACCAGCAGATCAAAGCGCTCATTCTTCAAAGTCTGCAGAGCGGCGAATGGAAGCCCAGCACCGCCATCCCCAGCGAGCAAGAACTGGCCGGTCGCTACCGGGTGAGCCAAGGCACAGTGCGCAAAGCCATCGACGAACTGGCCGCAGAAAACCTGGTGGTGCGCCGCCAGGGAAAGGGCACGTTTGTGGCCACCCATGCCGAACGCCACACCCAGTACCGGTTTCTGCGACTGGTACCCGAGGGCGGCGAGCAAGCCAATGAAGGCCCGGCCGAGCGCCGCATCATTGACTGCAAACGCACCCGTGCAACGGCAGATGTCGCGCGCGCACTGTCTCTCCGGGCGGGAGACGCGGTACTTCAAGTGCGGCGGGTATTGTCATTTGCCGGCACACCCACCATTCTGGAAGATTTATGGCTCCCCGGCGGTCCTTTCAAAGGGCTGACGGCTGAGCGACTGAACAGCTACAACGGCGCGATGTATGCGCTTTTTGAAACAGAATTCGGCGTCCGCATGGTGCGGGCAGAAGAAAAAATCAAAGCAGTCCTCCCCGATGCGGAACAGCGCGGACTGCTCCAGACCGGTGCGCAAACGCCAATATTGAGCGTGGAGCGAACTGCGTTCACCTACAACGATTTACCCATGGAGCTCCGTCGGGGCTTGTACCTGACCGACACACACTACTATCGAAATGCGCTAAATTGATGCGTTGCACCATGAAAGACCAATGTCAGATTGGTGCGGTGCAATAGAATTTTGGCCTGCGATTTCCAGAATTACAAACACGTTACATCCAAGAAAGTCCATCCATGACTGAGCTCACCTCCTCCTCCAAGCGCCCGCGGCCCGAATTCCGCAATATCAATGCGCTCAGCGACCTCCCCACCTATCGCCTGCCTCCAGCAGGCTGGGTATCCATCCTGCACCGGATCAGTGGCGCCGTCATGTTCATTTTGATGCCACTCATTATCTGGATGTTCGACACCTCCGTATCCTCGGAAATCTCATTTGCAAAGTT
>DAINNP010000191.1:0-2181 GCA_036735785.1 Rhodoferax sp.
GAGGCCAGCGTGAGCGCCGGTGGCGTGAAGGCGGCGGGCCATTTGCGCATCACGGCGCCTGCCGGCTTCGGCCGTCGCCATGTGGCGCCGCTGGTGCCCAAGTTCCGCGAGCTGCACCCGGATGTGACGATTTCGCTTAACTTGAGCGACCGGGTGGTGGACATAGCGGGCGAAGGTTTTGACTGCGCAGTCCGCGTGGGCGACATGCCCGATTCGTCCTTGGTGAGCGTGCGCATGGCCGATAACCGGCGCCTCTGCGTGGCCACACCGGCCTACCTCAAACGCCACGGCACGCCCAAAACGCCGGCGGATTTAAGTCGTTTCCACTGCCTCACGTTGTCCAGCGACGCATCCCAAACCCGGGGCTGGGCTTTCAAGTTGCCCGCTGCCAAGGGCGAGCGCGCAGACGCGGGCGAGGTGATTTACCTCAAGCCCGCCGGCCCGCTGGACTGCAGCGACGGGCAGGTGTTGCACGACTGGTGTCTGGGTGGCTACGGCATCGCGTGGCGCAGCACCTGGGAGGTGGAGAACGAAATCGCCGCAGGCCGTCTGGTCGCGGTGCTGGAAGACTACGCCGCCCCGCCCAACGGCATTTACGCCGTCTTCCCCCAACGCAAACACCTGCCCCTGCGGGTGCGTCTGTGGATCGACTTCATCAAAGAGCGTTATAGCGCGCCGGGGTATTGGAACAAGGCTTGAAAGAGCTCGGTTTGCTACAGAATTGATAGCTGCTTGCGCATATTCCACGTGCGCCAGTGGTCTAAAAGAGCAAAAAGCCGGTCTACCTGGGTAGCACCGGCTTTTTCATAGGCGAGACGTACGAATTACTGGGTGTCGTCTTCCGAGGGCACGTCAAACGGATCGTCCAGGCTGTCACTCTCCATCATGGCGATCTCGGCGCACTGCACGCCGTTGAGCTGGTGGCGGTAGGCCAGAAAAGCGTGGCGGGCGTTGGCTTCGTCGTCGCCTTCGTCGTCGGCTGCAGCCGCGGCCAAGTGGTGTTTGGCGGCGGCCTGGAAGTGGTGGGCAGCCATCCGGTGGTAGTCGCCGATGGTCTCAAAGTCTTCGTCCACCAGATCGTCTGCCACGGTGTCGGCGACGGGGGAAGTGTCTTGGGTCATTCAGGGCTCGCTTTTCTGTGAAACACGGCAACATGCCGCCTGCACAGATTGCGCCCTCACCGTGAACCCTGTGTGACAAGCGCGTGAGTCTTTTGCGACGCTTCGTGGTTTAGACCAGACCCCAGTCGCGCGCGCCCTTGAATCCGGGGAACACGGTGCTGAGCTGGCTGTCGCTCAGGCCCCACTGGCGTTTGAAGATGCCGCCCAACACGCTGCGGTATTCATTCAGCACCGCGTAGTCGCGGTTCTGGAACAGGGTGGCGGCCGTCATCTGCACCTGCTCGCCGACCACTTGCTTGCCACGCACCGCGCCGCCCAGCACCCACATCACGCTGCCATGGCCGTGGTCCGTGCCGCGATTGCCGTTCTGGCGGAAGGTGCGGCCGAACTCGCTCATGACGACCACCACGGTGTTGCGCCAGGCGCTGCCCATTTCTTGCGAAAAAGCGGCCAGGCCTTGGCCCAGCTCGTCGAGGCGGCTGGCCAGATAGCCGGTGGCGCCGCCCTGGGCGACGTGGGTGTCCCAGCCGCCCACATCCACAAAGCCCAGCGCGTATTGCTCGCGCATCAGGCGGGCAATGCGGCGGGCTTCCAGCTCAAAGCCTTTGGCGGTGATGGCGCCGCGGCTGGCTGCATCCATCTCGGCCGACATTTCGCGCATCACCTGGTCGCGCACCGCAAAGCCGCTTTGTACCGTGCCCTCCAGGCCAGTGCCTTGGTACATGGCGGCAATGATGCTGCTCTGGCGTGTGTCTACCGACGGCTTGCTCAGGTTGCGCAGGCTGGTGTTGGGCACCCGCAGGCCCCCTTGCATGGCGATGGGCAGTTGGTCGGTAAATGCCATGGGCGCGGCAGGTTTCGGGCCTTGCAGCTGCGTGGCCAGCCGGTTCAAAAAGCCCGAGCCGTATTGAATGCTGCCGTTGTTGAGCTGGCCCAGTTCGATGCTGTCTTGTGTCTCGAAGTGGCTGCGCGAGAGGTCGTCGGTGCCGCTGAAAGGCACAAAGGCCAATTCGCCTTGCTGGTAGAGCGGATAGAGCGATTCGCGCAGAGCCGGGTGCAG
>DAINNP010000191.1:2281-4803 GCA_036735785.1 Rhodoferax sp.
GCCGCTGCGGTGGTGTGCAAGGCTTGGCGTAAAAAGTAACGACGTTGCATGGCGGACTCCGGTAGGGTGGCCTTGAGCGGGGTGGCGCTTAGCGGCGCATGGATTCGGGTGCTGCGAGCAGGAAGGTGTTCCATTCCTGTGGCGAATTGGCCTGGTCCAGCGCAGCGCGCGTGGCCGGGCTCAGGCTGCCTTGAATGGCTTGGTAATACAGCGCGTTGGCCAACTGGGGAAAGGCAGGTTTTTCAGTGGGTTGCGGGCCATCGGTCTTGAAGAGGCCGGCACTGCCGGAGCCGATCGCCTTGGCAATCTCAAAGCGGGTAGTCAGCTGGCCCGCGCTGTCCCAGCCTGAGGCCACCATGGGGTAGCCGTCCGGCGTCTGGCGGCCATAGAGCGGCTCGCCCATGCGGTTGATCCAGTTCAGCATGGGGCCGACATTGAGGATGACCTTGTCGTCATACGCCAGCCGCACCGAGGACACCACGTAACGCACCGGGTCCTTGAATTTGGCGGGCGGTGCGTTCACAAACTCAGGTGCAGTGAACAGGGTTTCCAGCACTTTGCTGATCTGGCCATCGGTCGCTTTCCAGGTGGCAGCCATGCGGTCGATCAGGGCTTGGGGCGGGTTGTCCGAAAGCCAGTAGGTGGCGAGCTTGCGGCTGACGAAGCGTGCGGTGGACGGGTGACGGGCCAGCGTGTCCAGCGCGGCGTCTACTTCGGCCAGGCCCTCGCCGGTCACGGTGTTGCCCAGCAGGGTTTTGGGGCCCATGTCGTGGCGCTGCGGGTTGAACTCAAACACGCCACGGCGCACATAGAGGCGGTTGAGCTCTTTGCGCAGGTTGGGGTTACCGGTGTTCATGTTCACACCGACGCCAGTGAGTACCCGTGCCAGTTCTTGCACATCTTTCTGGGTGTACCCACCATCCACCCCCAGGGTGTGCAGTTCCATGAGCTCTCGCGCAAAGTTTTCGTTGATGCGGCCTGCAGCGTTCTGGTCGTTGTCCAGGTAGCGCAGCATGGCCGGGTGGTAGGTCACGGCACCCAGCAAATCGCGGAAACGCCCCAAGGCATGCGGCCGCAGGGCGCTGTCTTCGTAGTCGCCCAGCATGGCGCGCAGGTTGTGCTTGTAGAGGTGCACATTGAAGTGGTTCAGCCAGAACCAGGTCATCTGCTCCTGTACCTGGGCCGGGCTGTACAGCGCGCGCAGCAGATGGCGGGTGGCGGACTCGCGGGCCAGGCGGTTGAGCGCTTGCTGGTAGGCCTGCTGGGCGGCTTTCTTCTCGGCGTCGTCTTTGAGCGCATCAGAGTCTTTGCGCTGCTGCTCCATTTTGAGGGCCAAATCTGTCAAGCTGGCCTGGCTGATGGTCATGCTGCGGACGGCTTCGCGTGCGGGTTCGGGTAGCACGGCGTCCCGCGGCTGGAGTTGCTGCTGCAACCATGTGGCTTGCCCCTGCTGCTCCAGTTGGCGGGCCGTGTGGCTGTTGGCGCCCCAGGTCACGCGGTTCAGCCACTGGTAGGTCTGTTGGGTGGCCGACGCATCTGCGCTGTGGGGCGAGGCAGATGGCAGCGGAGCACAGGCAGACAAGCCGGCCAGTGCAGCGCACAGCCAAAGCGGTGCCAAGGAGCGGGCGGGATGGAGCATGCGTTTCATGCAGCGCATGGTAGCGCTGCACCCCACGCCTCACCAACTGTTACTTTTGTAAAGCGTTCAGGCTTTACCGAACTCAGCGCCCAGTTCGCCGGCGCGTTTATGCGCGGCAAACAGTGCTTTGGCAAACAAGTCTTTGACGCCGCTCTCGTCCATGGAGCTGATGGCCGCATAGGTGGTACCACCCTTGGAGGTGACTTTGGCGCGCAGGGTTTCCGGCGGCTCAGTCGATGCGCGGGCCAGCTCACCCGCACCGATGAAGGTGGCCACTGCCAACTGGTAGGCCTGATCGCGTTCCAAACCCAGTTGGGTGCCGGTTTCGGTCATGGCTTCCATGAAATAAAACATATAGGCCGGTCCGGAGCCGCTGAGGGCGGTGACCGCATCGAGCTGCGCTTCCGCCGTGAGCCAGACCGTGGCGCCGGTGGTGGCGATTACCTCGTTAGCCCAGTCTTTGTCTGCCTGAGTGACACCCGGGCGGCCAAAAAGAGCCGTGATTCCTTTGCCGATCAATGCCGGTGTGTTGGGCATGGTGCGGATGATGCGTTCGCTGCCCAGCCAGGTGGCAATGCTGTCAGTGGTAATGCCTGCGGCCACACTCAAGTGGATGGCTGTGCGGTTGTGGTTGCTCACCGCCGCGGCGGCTTCTTTGAAGGTCTGGGGTTTGACCGCCCAGACGATCAGGTCTGCGCCGGCCAAAACGGCGCCGGCTTCGGGCTGCGGCTGCAGGCCGAAATCGGTTGCCAGCCGGGTGCGAGCTTCTGCCCAGGGTTCGACCACATCAATATCTGTGGCCGAAAACCCTTGGCGGAGCAGCCCGCCGATGATGGCGCTGGCCATATTGCCGCCGCCGATGAATGCAATGCGCTTGCCCATG
>DAINNP010000192.1:0-4794 GCA_036735785.1 Rhodoferax sp.
TTGAGCAAGGAGCTATAGCCGGCCGGCAGTTGCAAACCGGCCCATGCAAATAGCAGAAAGGGCACGGCCACCGACAGCGCGCCGATGACGGCCAGCGTGCGCCAGTGCTGCCAGGCCCAGGGCTGGCGCATGGCCCGCATCAGAATGGCCAGCGTGGCGGTGGCCAAGCCCACGCGCAGCAGCGCCAGCACATTGGGGCCAAACACCGGGCTGGCGATGCGGATGAACAGAAAGGACGCGCCCCACAAGGACGACAGCGCCACCAGTTGGACAAAATATTTGGTTTTCATGGGCCCGGCCATTGTCACGCAGTGGCACGGAACCCTGA
Organism: Rhodoferax sp.; assembly: GCA_036735785.1. Classification (GTDB taxonomy): domain Bacteria; phylum Pseudomonadota; class Gammaproteobacteria; order Burkholderiales; family Burkholderiaceae_C; genus Allorhodoferax. The sequence continues at coordinate 329 of DAINNP010000192.1, forward strand.
AAACACTCAGCTTGCGTACTGCAGCGTAGCGATGGTGCGCAATTCGTCGGCGGTGGTGCTGGGGAAACCGAAATATTCCAGATAGGCCGGAATCTGCTCAAACAGCATGTCCGAGCCGATCTGGAAGCGGCAACCGCGCGTGCGGGCGGCTTCCAAAAAGGCCGTCATCTCGGACTTCATCACCACCTCGCCCACAAAGGTGCTGGAGGCAATGCGGCTCACGTCCATGGGCATGGGGTCGCCCGCGTTCATGCCCATGGGAGTGGCGTTGACCACGATGTCGAAGCCGGCCGGGTCGTTGCTGCCGGTGCTCACTTGGAGCGCCGGATAGTGCTTTTGCAGGCGCGAGGCCAGCCCTTGCTGGGATGCATCCATGGGGTCAAACAGGGCAATGGCGGCCACGCCTGATGCGGCGAGGGAGGCGGCAATCGCCGAGCCCACCCCCCCACAACCCACCACCAGCGCGCGGGCACTTTGGAGCACACAGCCTTTGCGCATGACGCCGCGCACAAAGCCTTCGCCATCGAACATATCGCCTTGCAGCTTGCCGTCGGCGCTCAGGCGCACGGCATTGCAGGCGCCAGCGATGGAGGCTGTGGGCGATACCTCGTCCAGCAGGCCCACGGTAGTCACCTTGTGCGGCATGGTGATCAGTGCGCCCCGGATGTTGCTCAGGCGGAAGACGCTGCGCAAAAAGGTGGGGTAGTCCTCAGGCTTGCAGCCCATGGGCACGACCACCGCATTGGCGCCGCATTTGTCAAACCAGGGGTTGTAAATCATGGGCGCCTTGAAGGCGTGGGTAGGAAAACCGATGTGCGCTACCAACTCGGTGTTGCCGTTAATCAACATCATGCGGTGCCTTTGGCTGCACGAATGGCTTTCGCGCGCTCGGCTAGGTAGCTTTCTTCATCCATGGGGACCGCGTTGGGGTTGCCCAGGTCGTGCAAGGCAATGCGGGAGTTTTCGCGCGCAGTCCATGCCGCGGCGGCGGCAATGGCCGTGATTGCCAAAGCAATCGAGCCGACCACCAAGGGAATGTTGGCCGAGCCGGGAGGCGCCACGGTGGCAAACAAGGCGGGCAGCAGCGCGGTGAACATGGTGCCCACGTTTTGCGAGATGGCCATGGCCGTCACACGGGTACGGGCCGGGAACATTTCAGGGAAGAAGCTGGGGAACACGGCGTTGTAGCCCTGGTACACCACACCCCACATTAACACCGACATACCCACGGCCAAAGGCACGTTTTTGATACTGATGGCATACAGGTAGCCAAAAGACAGCAAGCCCGCGCCGATGGCACCCACCACCACCGGCAGACGGCGGCCGATGCGGTCGGACAAGTTGCCCACCATGGGAATCACCACCACGGCCACGCAGTTGCCGATGACGGGAATCCAGAGGTACACGCTCTTGTCAAAGCCGATACCATAGCCCGATTGCACCGCATAGGCGGCACCGAAGATGGTGGTGACCACGGGAATCACGTTCATCAGCGCCATGCAGGACACGCGCAACATATCGCGCCAGCATTCGGTGAACGCTTGCACGATGGGGGCACGGGGTACCACGCCCTGGGCTTGTTCTTCCGCGAAGATGGGCGTCTCTTCCACTTCCTTGCGGATGTAGAAGCCCACAATGATCACCACAAAGCTCAGCAGGAAAGGAATGCGCCAGCCCCAGCTGTTGAAGGCTTCGTTGGGCAAAAAGTAGGCCAGTGGCAAGAAGATGGCGGCCGCCAAAATCTGGCCGGCCTGCACACCTTGCAAGGTGTAGCTGGCGTAGTAGCCCCGGCGGCCGAACGGTGCGTGCTCCATGATCATGGAGCTGGCCCCCGAGATTTCACCGGCCACGGCAAAGCCCTGCATCAGGCGCAACACCACCAACAAGGCGGGAGCCCAGAGGCCGACCTGCGCATAGGTGGGCAGCAAGCCCACGGCCAGGGTGGAAAAGCCCATCAGAAACATGCACAGGATCAGCACCTGCTTGCGACCATGCGTGTCGCCCCAGTGGCCTAAAAAGAAGGCGCCGATGGGGCGCGCCACATATCCCACACCATAGGTCGCCAGCGAGGCGATGATGGCCATTTGCGGGTCGGTGGAGGGGAAAAACAGCTGCGGAAAAATCAGCGAGGCAGCCGTGGCGTAGATGAAGAAATCGTAATACTCCAGCACGGAGCCGATCCAACCGCTGGCGGTTGCTTTTTTGGTTTGGCCGCTGTCGTGCGGCACACCGGTAGAACTTGACATGTACGCTCCAAAATGAAATGCCCCACGCGCAACGCGCCTCGGCAGCAAGAGCGCTGACTGTAGTGGCTACTGGGGTTAATACTAGGTTGGAGTGGCTCGCTGCGTACAATCAGTGATCGCGTGCGAATCTTTGTCGATCGCAACAAGGGTTTTACCTTAGACTGAAAAAAACTGCCATGTCCTCAGAAATAGATCCGAAGTTGTTGATTGAAGGCCTGGGCAAGGGCTTGCGGGTGATCGAGTCGTTTTCTGACGAGCGCCCCCGGCTCACCGCCACCGAAGCCGGTGCGCTGGCTGGCCTGACCCGCACGGCCGCCCGCCGCTACCTGCTGAGCCTGGTGCACTTCGGCTATGCCGGTACCGACGGCAAGTACTACTGGCTGCTGCCCAGTATCTTGCGCCTGGGTCAGAGCTACCTGGACTCGGCCCGCCTGCCACGCCTAGTACAGCCGTTTTTGCAGCGCCTGTCGATGCAAACCGGCGAAACCGCCAACCTCAGCGTGCTCGACGGCCACGATGTGGTGTACCTGCTGCGCAGTAATGCGCCGCGGGTCTTGTCCATTGGCTACCACACCGGGGCGCGCATTCCGGCCCACTGCGTGTCGGCGGGCTTTGCCATTTTGTCCACCTATACCCGCCCCGAGCTGGAGCGATGGGTGGAGGGGCACGATTTCAACCGCTTTACGCCACAAACGATTACCCAGCCCGAGGCCTTTATGGAGCTGGTGGAGTCTGCCCGCAATCTGGGCTACTGGATGACCGACCAGTTTATTAACTTGGGCATGTCAGGCGTGGCGGTGCCCTTGCTCGATCGTAAGGGCCACTGCCACGGCGCCGTCAGCATGACCTACCAGCGCGACATTTACCCTCCCGAAGCGGCACAGAAAAAGCTGCTTCCGGCGCTGCAAGACAAGGCGGAGGTCTTGCGCAGCATCATCTGAAGCGCGTGCGGTTTTCTTGATGCCGGTCCATGTTTTCCCTTGCGCGCCCCTGAATTGCTCGCCCCGCCGAGGAAGACGAGCACGTCACCTACGTGATGAACTCCAAAGACCTGCGCGCCATCGAGCATGTACAGCGCCTGGTGGAAATCGGGGTGAACTCGCTCAAGATCGAAGGCCGCACCAAGCGCCCGTATGACGTGGCCCGCTATGCGCAGACCGAAACTTTGGTTGAATCTAATCAACCGGTTGCTATGGTTTAAGGAGCTACTCGCGCAGGCAGATTATGGGCTAGGGGCCGATTTTGCTTAAAAATAAGGTGTTGAAGTGCTCCCTGTTTGGTATTGCAGTTGCCTCCTGGGCGAAGGCCTAAAATCAAACGGCTAGTGCTTCACTCTTATCTCAAAAGACACCCATCGTCTTAGGCCACAAGCTCCAGATTTCAAATCAGGTTGAGCTCAACCGGGTTGAAGAAAAGCTGAGCAAGCACAAGGCCAAGCAGCTGTTTGAAAGCGGCGACATCGACCAAGTGGATGTGGGTACTTGTGCCGGGCTGGCCTTCGTTCATGCGTATCTGTTTGGTGATGTGCATGCATTTGCCGGGCAAGTGCGCGATGTGAACTTGGCGAAGGGCAATTTCCGATTTGCCCCGGTGATGTACTTGCAGCAGTCGTTGGCGCACATCACCGCCATGCCCCAGCAGCACTTTGAGCAAATTGCGAGTTGTACATGAAAGGCATCGACGTGAGCTACTACTACGAAGGCTACAGCGAGTACAAGGTCGAGGACTTGTAATCAGGGTGGCGCATCGTGAGCGCGCAGTGCCGGATTCGAGAAATCACCCCTTAGCAGTGCTCCGCGCTGGACGGCATCAAACTTCTCGATGGCGTAGCGCAGCGTGGTGCGGGGCAGGGCGGCGTAGTGGGTTTGCAGAAATGCCAGTAGCCGTGCCTCGTCGCGCTTGCCCAGTTCGCGCAGCATCCAGCCGCAAGCCTTGTGCATGAGGTCGTGCGGGTCGTCCAACAGCTGGGCGTAGAGCGTGAGCGCGTCGTCAAACTCGCCTGCGCGAATGAAAGAGAAGGTGCTCAGCACGGCGATGCGTCGGTCCCACAGCACAGGCGATTCGGCCAGTTCCCAGAGCACACTGCGATCCCGCTGGAGCAGGTAGGGGCCGCTGATGTAGGGTGCCGAGCCGTCCACCAGGTTCCAGTTGTTGATGCGCGCGCGCTGCGCCATGAAACAGTCGTACACCGCCGTCTGCACCGCCTCGTTGCCTTTTGCA
>DAINNP010000193.1:0-4770 GCA_036735785.1 Rhodoferax sp.
ATCAAGCTGGTGGCGATTCTGGAGAAGTGCCAAGCTGCGCTGAACGAAGCCAAGCCGGTGCGTACCCTGGACTTCAGCAAAGAAGAGTTGCCTTTGCTCAAGCAGTTTTTCCTGATCACGGCCAAGCCCGCGATGTTCGTGGCCAACGTGTCGGAAGATGGTTTCGAAAACAACCCCTTGCTCGACCGCTTGACCGCCTTTGCGACGGCTCAGGGCGCGCCTGTGGTGGCCATTTGCGCCAAGATGGAAGCTGAGCTCTCTGAGATGGACGATGCGGACCGGCTGGAGTTTCTGCAGGAACTCGGCCAAACCGAACCCGGTTTGAACCGCCTGATTCGCTCTGCCTACAGCCTGTTGGGCTTGCAAACCTACTTCACCGCTGGGGTGAAAGAGGTGCGCGCCTGGACTATCCATGTGGGCGACACCGGCCCCCAGGCGGCTGGCGTGATCCACACCGATTTCGAAAAGGGCTACATCCGCGCCCAGACTATTGCCTTTGATGACTTCATCAGCCACAAGGGTGAGCAGGGTGCCAAAGACGCGGGCAAGATGCGCGCCGAAGGCAAGGAATACGTGGTCAAAGATGGCGACGTGATGAACTTCCTGTTCAGTTCTTGATGGCACGTGCCGCGGCGGCAGCGTGACGCTGTCTTTTGATTGGTTGGCCCTGGGCGCTGCGGCTTGCTGGGCGGTGACCGGGCTGATTTCAGCCCCCCAAGCGCGCCATCTCGGCGCGTTTGCATTTACCCGTTGGCGTATGGGGCTGGTGTTTGTGATGCTGGCGCCCGTGGTCCTGCTCAATGGGGCTTGGCACAGCATCCATGCCGAGCAAGCCTGGGTTTTGATTCTCAGTGGATTGATCGGCATCTTCATTGGCGACACCGCCTTGTTTGCCTCCATGAACCGGCTGGGCCCACGCCGCACCGGGGTGCTGTTTGCCACGCACGCCTTGTTCAGCGCACTGCTGGGGTTTGTGGTGCTGGATGAGCGCATGGGGCCCCAAGCCATGATGGGCGGTGCCTTGGTGGTGGGCGGCGTCATGACGGCGATTGCCTTGGGCAGCCGCAAAGACGAGTCGCATGCCCTGGAGCAGCTTCGCGGGCATATTCCCTCGGGGATCGCGCTGGGCCTGTTGGCCGCCTTGTGCCAGGCAACCGGTTCTTTGATTGCCAAGCCGGTGATGGCATCGGGCGTGGACCCGGTCGCGGCCACGGTGCTGCGGGTGGGGGCTACTTGTGCCGCCCACTTGGTGCTTTTGTGGGCGGGCGCTTCGGTGGCCCGCACCCAAAACCCCTTGTCTTTGGCCGTGTTGGGCAAAGTCGCGTTGAGCGGCATGATCGGCATGGGCTTGGGGATGAGCCTCATCCTGCTGGCGCTGCAGCGTGGCAATGTCGGCATGGTGGGCATCTTGTCATCCGTGTCGCCGGTATTGGTGTTGCCCTTGTTATGGTGGCACCTGGGCCGCTCGCCCGCGCAGGGCGCTTGGTGGGGCGCCGGTCTCACGGTGCTGGGCACGGTGTTGGTGTTGGTCCGTTAAATGGGTCCGTTAATGAGGGGATGCCCGTGACTTCTGTGAATCACACGTTTGCTGACATCGAGCAGTTGTCCACCTTTGATGCAGTGATCGACGCGCGTTCGCCCGGCGAATACGCGTTGGACCATATTCCCGGCGCCATCAATTGCCCGGTGCTGAATGACGAGGAGCGTATCCGCGTCGGCACGATGTACAAGCAGGTTTCCCCGTTCGAGGCGCGCAAGGTCGGGGCCGTCTTGGTCGCCCGCAATGTGGCGACGCACATCGACAGCTTGTTTGCCGCGCACCCCAAGTCGTGGCGGCCGCTGGTGTATTGCTGGCGTGGTGGCCAGCGCAGCGGCTCTTTCACCCATATCCTGAACGAGGTGGGTTGGACGGCCCGGCGCTTGTCAGGGGGCTACAAGTCCTGGCGCCACCACGTGCTCGAAGAGTTGGTGCGGGTGCCCGCGCAATTCCGCTTTCAGGTGCTGGCGGGCCCGACCGGCTCGGGCAAGACCAAGGTGCTCGAAGCCTTGCAGGCCCAGGGACACCAGGTGCTGAACCTGGAGGCGCTGGCGGCCCACAAGGGCTCGGTATTGGGTGGCTTGCCGGACCAGGCCCAGCCGTCCCAGAAAATGTTCGAGACGCAGATACTCCACACCCTCTCAAGCTTTGACCCGGGGCGCCCGGTGTATGTCGAGGCGGAAAGCAAGCGCATCGGTTTGCTGCGATTGCCGGATTCGATTTACCAAGGTATCCAGCAAGGCCAGTGGTGGGGGCTGGATGTGCCGGTGGGGCTCAGGGTGCAGTTTTTGTTGCAGGACTATGCCTACTTTCTGCACAGTGACACGCTTTTGGATCAGCTGGACCGCTTGGTCCCGACCTGTGGCAAAGCCCAAGTGGACCAGTGGAAAGAGTGGGTGGCAGCGTCGCGTTATGCGGAGTTGGTGGAGGACCTGCTGGTCAAGCACTACGACCGGTACTACGACCGCTCCATGCGCCAGCTCCAATCCGGTGAGGCGCGGGACTTTCTCTTGAGTACCGACGATGTCTCAGACGCCGGCTTTATGGACCTCGCCAGCCGCTTGGCACTGCGCTCGCAACTCACCACAGGCGCACCAGCCCGGTAAGTGCCGCCGTCATGGTGATGTAGCGCAGGCACTTGCCGATCGCCATGTAAATCACGCACGGCCAAAACGGAAGGCGCAGCCAGCCGGCAACCGCACACAAAGGGTCGCCGACGACCGGCAGCCACGACAGTAAACAGGCCTTGGGCCCCAGGCGTGTGAGCCAGGCCAGCGCCCGCACGTGACTGGCGGATCGGCCATACCGGTTTGCGAGATGGCTGGCCGCGTGGCCCATCCACCAGGTGATGGCTCCGCCCAAGGTGTTGCCGGCAGTGGCTACTGCAATAACCCGCCAGAACCAATCCGGCTGCAACTGCACGAGCCCGAAGACAACCGGCTCTGACCCCATCGGCAACAAGGTGGCAGACATCAGCGAGACCGCAAACACCGTGCTCAGCCCGAATTCGGGGAGCGAAAGCCATTGCAACAAAGAGTGAAACCAAGCATCCATAGCGGCCCAGTATAGGGAGCAGACCGCGGCAGCCGGTGAAGTGCCTGCGCATTTCAATTGCTGAAATTTTGAGCAGTTAGAATGCAGGCCGGGCCCGCTGAAATGCGGGCCTTCACGCTTTCTAACGCCCCCAGCTTTCCTCATACCCATGCAAATCGGCCCATTCGCTTTGGCGAATCACCTCTTTGTTGCCCCCATGGCGGGGGTGACGGATCGGCCCTTCCGCCAACTTTGCAAGAAGCTCGGCGCAGGGTATGCGGTGAGCGAAATGGTGACCTCCCGCAAGGACTTGTGGAAGAGCCTCAAGACCTCGCGCCGGGCCAACCACGATGGGGAGCCCGGCCCGATCGCCGTGCAAATTGCCGGCACCGATGCGCAGATGATGGCGGAAGCCGCGGTCTACAACATCGACCGTGGCGCCCAGATCATCGATATCAACATGGGTTGCCCCGCCAAAAAGGTGTGCAACAAGTGGGCCGGCTCTGCCCTGATGCAGGATGAGCAGCTCGCTATCGAAATCGTGGCGGCGGTGGTGAACGCCTGCGCCCCCCGCAATGTGCCCGTGACCCTGAAAATGCGCACCGGTTGGTGCCAGGCAGAGAAGAACGCGGTGGTGCTCGCCCGCGCCGCCGAGGCCGTGGGCGTGCAAATGGTGACGGTGCACGGCCGCACCCGGGAGCAGGGCTATCAGGGGCAGGCCGAGTACGACACGATTGCGGCGGTGAAAGCGGCCTTGCGCATTCCGGTGGTGGCCAATGGCGACATCACCACCCCTGAGAAAGCGCGTGAGGTGCTGGCCGCGACCGGCGCAGACGCCATCATGATCGGCCGCGCCGCCCAGGGTTACCCGTGGATATTCCGGGAAATGGCGCACTTTCTTGCCACTGGCACACACCTTGCACCGCCGCTGGTGAGCGAGGTGAAAAAGCTGTTGGTCGAGCACCTCTACGACCACTACAGCCTCTATGACGAATTTATCGGTGTGCGCTCGGCCCGCAAGCACATCGGCTGGTATTTGCAGGATTTACCCGGTGGCGAGGATTTCCGCCAGGGTATGAATCTGCTGGAAGACAGCGCCTCCCAGGTGGCGGCGGTCGAGGCGTATTTGGACACACTCAACGAAAAAATGGATCGCATCCCAGCAAGGGGATCAGCGGTCGGTCAGGCAAGGGGACATGACATGACGGAATTGGCAGTATGAGCGGCACGAATTTGGATGATTGCGTGCGCGCAAGCCTGGAGCTTTACTTTGCAGACCTCGACGGCACAGAGCCCGCCGGCATGTATGACATGTTGGTGCGCGCGGTAGAAAAGCCTTTGTTGGAGGTGGTGATGGCGCAGGCTGACCACAACCAATCCAAAGCAGCGCAATGGCTGGGGCTGAATCGCAACACCCTGCGCAAAAAATTGGTCGAGCACAAGCTGCTCGCATAAGCCCCCCACCGGCATCCGCCTTGGTGCGGTTGCCCGGTGAAACGTTTTCTGGTTTTACTTTACTCCCGCACTATGAACGCACAAAAAACTGCATTGCTGTCGGTCTCCGACAAGACCGGCATCGTTGAACTCGCCCAAGCGTTGCACGCCCAGGGCGTCAAGCTCTTGTCTACCGGAGGCACTGCCAAGCTGCTGGCCGACAAAGGCCTGCCCGTGACCGAAGTGGCGGAGATGACCGGCTTCCC
>DAINNP010000194.1:0-4697 GCA_036735785.1 Rhodoferax sp.
CCCATGCAAGTGCGCTACCAGGCTGCGCCACACACCGATCGAGCCTCAAATTATAGCGTGAGTTTCAGGTGCTTCAGGCTTCAATCATCAGAAGTTCACGAATATCGAGCAATTCCTTTTTTACCTGTTGCCATTCCATGGAGACCTCGGCCACCACCGGGATGTCTTCAGCAGACTCTTCCAAGTCGTCCAACTCCATGTCGCCGAGTTCAAGAACCTCGACACCATCGAGCATGACTTCGCCGTGACGCTTTTTGTCGCGTTCGGTTTGCAGGATTTCCTGCATCTTGTTTCTCGCACCGCTGATGGTGAAACCCTGGTCGTACAGCAAATCGCGAATACGGCGAATCATCAAGACCTCGTGGTGCTGATAGTACCGGCGATTGCCGCGCCGCTTCATTGGGCGCAACTGCGTGAATTCCTGCTCCCAATAACGTAGCACGTGAGGTTTGACACCGCACAGGTCACCGACTTCACCGATCGTGAAATAGCGCTTTGCAGGAATGGGTGGGAGCGTTTTCTCCATTGAAATCAATGCTGTACGAGACAAAGCGTAGAGGTTACTCTAAGTTTTACCTGTGTGCAAAGTTTCGATGGAGATGTGGCGAGAAATAAATCTGACGCCACGTCAAGCCTCAAGAACCGGACTTGCCTTCGTCCTGAATTTGCTCTTTAAGCTTGTGGCTGGCGTGAAAAGTGACCACGCGTCGAGCCTGAATTGGAATAGCCTCACCGGTCCGTGGATTGCGACCAGGCCGGGGCGCTTTGGTACGGATCTGAAAGTTGCCAAAGCCGGAAATCTTGACGTCAGTGCCTTCGACAAGACTGCTGGCAATCAGGTCAAAGAAGGCGTCAATCATGTCTTTCGACTCACGCTTGTTCAGTCCGATCTGCTCAAAGAGCAGATCGGAAAGTTGAGCCTTGGTCAGCGCCGGGGTTTCCAGACTTTCTACAGAAAATTCCATCACTGTACCGTTCTGTTTTGAAAAGATCAGGCGCGCTGGCGGGCACCCACCGAGGTAACCAATTGCTCAACCACCGCTTTCATGGCGGATTCGATTTGGTCTTCGGTGAGGGTGGACTCGTCGCTGTTCAGGGTCACGCGCAATGCCAAGCTGCGATCGGTGCTGCCGGCAATGACTTCGGCGTCCTTGGCCAGCTTGGGGCGGTAAACGTCGAACAACTGAACATCACGCAGCAAGCCTTGCGTCGGTGCGCTTTTGACTGCGGCGATCAGGTCGGCATGGGTCACCTGATCTGCCACCACCACAGCGATATCCCGTTGAACCGCTTGGAACTTGGCAACGCTTTGGAAAGCGGGCACCTGGCGCGCCAATACCGCATCCAGCTCCAACTCGAACACCACTGGGGCCGCGGCCAACTCATACGATTGACGCCACTTGGGGTGCAACTCCCCCACAAAGCCGATCGAACGCCCTTGGATCTTGACCTCCGCGGTACGACCGGGATGCAATGCGGGATGCGTTGCAGGCACGAACTCGGCTTTGAGTGGCGCGAGCAAGGCTTCCACATCGCCCTTCACGTCGAAGAAATCAACGGCTTGCTCTTTGCGACCCCATTGCAAGGCGTCTGCCCCACCGCTGGCCAACCCGGAAACCCGCATGGGCTGGTCGAAGCCTTCTACCGTCGTATCCGTGCTCTTCACTGCGGCGTCGCGCAGGAATACGCGGCCAATTTCAAACACCCGCACACGCGGCGCTTTGCGGGCGAGGTTGAACCTCAGCACCTGCAACAAGGAGCCGATCAGGCTACTGCGCATCACACTCATTTGGCTAGCGATCGGGTTGAGCAACTTGATCGGATTGGGGTTACCCGCCAGTTCGTGCTCCCAGCGCTCTTCCACGAAACTGAAGTTGATGGTTTCCTGGTAGCCCAAAGTGGCCAGCGAGCGGCGCACTGCGAACGCGCTACGTTGAGCTTCCTGTCGGATCTTGGCCGTGATGGGCGCTTGAGGTGGTGTGTGCGGCAGGTTGTTGTAACCCACCATGCGGGCAACCTCTTCAATCAGGTCTTCTTCAATTTGCAAATCGAAGCGGAAAGATGGGGGTGTCACCGTGATCAACCCGGGCTCTTCTTGCACCGGCAAACCGAGGCGGCGCAACGCATCCGCACATTGCGCTTGGGTCAGCGGCATGCCGATCACTTTGACCGCGCGTGCAACGCGCAAGGTCACCGGCGTTGCAGCAGGCAAGGCTGCCACTACATCGTCCACCGCACCGCATTGAGTTTCTGGCGTGCCGCAAATCTCGATGATGAGCTGGGTGATGCGCTCAATATGCTCCACGGTCCACTGAGGATCTACACCACGCTCAAACCGGTGGCCAGCATCGGTCGAAAAATTGAAACGGCGTGAACGCCCGGCGATCGACTTGGGCCACCAGAAAGCGGCTTCCACATAGATGTGGCGGGTATCGTCCGACACCGCAGTGGCGTCCCCGCCCATGATGCCAGCCAACGATTCGACTTGCTGGTCATCCGCAATGACGCCCACATTTTCATCGAGGGTTACCGAATTGCCATTGAGGAGTTTGAGCTGCTCACCAGGCTTGGCCCAGCGGACGTCGAGGCCGCCGTGAATTTTGTCGAGGTCAAAAATGTGGCTGGGGCGGCCGAGCTCGAACATAACGTAATTCGAAATATCGACCAAAGGACTGACACTGCGTTGACCACAGCGAGCCAAGCGGTCCACCATCCATTGCGGTGTACTGGCTTTGGTATTCACGTTGCGGATCACCCGGCCGGAGAACCGCCCACACAAGTCGGGTGCGCTGATCTTGACGCCCACTTTGTCTTGGATCGCGACAGAAGCTTGCGGGAACTCTGGCGCCAGCAAGGGGGCACCAGTCAATGCGGAAACCTCACGCGCAACCCCATACACGCTCAGGCAGTGCGCAAGGTTGGGCGTCAGTTTGAGGGTGAACAAGGTGTCGTCCAAGTCCAGATATTCGCGAATGTTTGTGCCCAACGGTGCATCCAAAGGCAGCTCCATCAAGCCACCATGGTCTTCAGACAGCTTGAGCTCGCGTGCAGAGCACAACATTCCTTGGCTTTCCACACCGCGCAGCTTGCCGACCTTGATCAGGAAAGGCTTGCCATCTTCGCCTGGGGGCAGCTCTGCACCCACCAAAGCACATGGTATGCGGATACCAACGCGTGCATTGGGTGCACCGCAAACAATATTCAGCAGCTCGGCCTGACCTACATCGACCTTGCAAACACGCAAGCGGTCGGCATTAGGGTGTTGCTCGGCTTCCTTGATTTCACCCACGACGATATGGGTAAAAGGTGGTGCAACGGGCTTGAGTTCTTCGACCTCGAGCCCTGCCATGGTCAGGGTTTCGGCGAGTTGGGCGGTAGAAATGGCGGGGTTGCAGAAAGTGCGCAACCAGGATTCTGAGAATTGCATGTTCGGGACCGGCGTGTATGTTGTTCTTGTGGATTACTGAAATTGCGACAGGAAACGGACGTCACCGTCAAAGAACAAGCGGAGGTCGTTCACGCCATAGCGCAACATGGTCAAGCGATCAGGCCCCATACCAAAGGCAAAACCTATGAATTTCTCAGGGTCGAGACCCATGTTGCGGATCACATTGGGATGCACTTGGCCAGAGCCTGCGACTTCCAGCCAGCGACCAGCGAGCGGGCCGGTTTGGAACTGGATGTCAATTTCTGCGCTGGGCTCGGTGAAAGGGAAGAAGCTGGGGCGGAATCGCAACACCAAATCTTCCGATTCAAAGAAGGTACGGCAAAAGTCGGTAAAGACGAACTTCAAGTCTTTGAAACTCACATTCTCACCCACCCACAGGCCTTCGCACTGGTGGAACATGGGCGAATGAGTCGCATCGCTGTCCACACGGTAGGTGCGGCCTGGAGCTATAACACGGATCTCTGGCATATCACCGGAGTAGAGGCCTTCCGCTGAAGCACCAGCGGCCGCGCGGTGGGCCTTGACGTGCTGCACCGCGTAGCGGATTTGCATGGGGCTCGTGTGGGTGCGGAGCAGGTTCGGTGCTGCCTCGGAGCCACCTTCTACATAGAAGGTGTCATGCATCGAGCGAGCCGGATGATCTTCGGGCGTATTGAGGGCTGTGAAGTTGAACCAGTCGGATTCAATTTCGGGGCCTTGGGCCACATCAAATCCCATCGAGCCAAAGATGGCTTCAATCCGCTCTAGTGTCAGGGACACCGGGTGCAAACCGCCCTGCCCGCGCTGACGACCTGGCAATGTGACGTCCAGCGCTTCCGCTTGGAGCTGGGTCTGCAACTCGGCGTCGGCCAGTGCTTGGCGACGTTCTGTGAGCGCGCTCTCGATGGCTTGCTTGGCCAAGTTGATAGCGGCACCGCGGGATTTTTTTTCCTCCACGCTGAGGGCGGCCATGCCCTTCATCAGCTCGGTGATCTTGCCGGATTTTCCCAAAAACAGGGCTTTGGCATTTTCCAGATCAGCCGGCGTGAAAGCTTGCAGGAATGCAGCTTTAGCGGTGTCAACGATGTCGTTCAACTCGGTCATAAATAGGTACTTGACGATTCAGATCAATGAAAAAGGGCTAGTGCTTTTTCAAGCGCTAGCCCTTGTTTCTGGTGCGCGGAGTGCTACTGAATCAATAGCACTCTGCTGCGGACTCAAGCAGCCAGTTTGGCTTTCACTTGTTCCACGATGCCAGCAAAAGCAGCCA
>DAINNP010000195.1:0-2562 GCA_036735785.1 Rhodoferax sp.
TGCAGCTTCTTGGCAGCATCGATAAACCACTTCATTTCAGTGGCCTGCTGCGCTTTGCTCAAAGTAGAAGGCTGGAACTCACTGTCAATCCACTTCTTGGCGGCCGCCTCATCGGCCCAGCTCTGGGACCCCAGGGCGCAAGCCATCGCGACAGCCAATACGGAATATCTCAATTTCATTGTCAATCTCCTCGTTGTAGTGCAACCCTGTGAAAGAAAATGCAACGACCCCAGGGGGCGACAAGCCGCTGCTGAAATCCTTTGATCAACCCTTGCGCATGACCCAAGCGAGTAGCGCCATCGATGCCACAAAACTGAACCAGATAGAGGGTTCAGCCTCCAAACTGAGCCACTCCGTCAGCCGGCCACTTACCCCGACGAAGGCCAAATTCACATAGGCCGCACTGAGCAGTCCTACAAACAAGCGGTCACCCCGCGTCGTCTCCATCGGCAGGAAACCCTTACGCATGGTGGTCGGGGACTTCGACTCCCAGACCGTCATCCCGACAAGCATCAGGGCAATGCACACAAAAAATACAGCTACAGGTGTGGTCCACGCCATCCATTCAAACATCGTGAACTCCCTTTAAACACGGCCCATCGCGAAACCCTTCGCGATGTAATTGCGGACAAACCAGATCACGATGGCACCCGGCACGATGGTCAACACACCTGCCGCAGCGAGCGTGGCCCAGTCCATCCCCGAGGCCGACACGGTACGGGTCATCGTGGCAGCAATCGGCTTGGCATTTACGCTGGTCAGCGTACGTGCCAGCAACAACTCCACCCAACTGAACATGAAGCAGAAGAACGCAGCCACCCCGATGCCGGCCTTGATCAGCGGGATAAAGATACGAATGAAGAAACGCGGAAACGAATAACCGTCGATATAGGCTGTTTCATCAATTTCCCGGGGAATGCCACTCATGAAACCCTCAAGAATCCAGACTGCCAACGGAACGTTGAACAGCAAGTGCACTAAAGCCACAGCGATATGGGTATCCATCAACCCCACCGAGGTGTAGAGCTGAAAAAATGGCAGCAAAAATACGGCAGGCGGTGTCATCCGGTTGGTCAACAACCAAAAGAACACATGCTTGTCACCCAGAAAGCTGTAGCGCGAAAACGCATAAGCCGCCGGCAGTGCCACCGTCAAAGAGATGACGGTATTGATGCCCACATAAATCAGGCTATTGATATAGCCCGAATACCAGGCGGGGTCGGTCAATATCGTCCTGTAGTTGTCCCAGGTGAAGTGATCCGGGAAGAGCGTGAAACCCGCAAGAATCTCGTTGTTCGTCTTGAACGACATGTTGATCATCCAGTAGATGGGCAACAAGGCGAACACGATGTACGCCATCATGAACAACGAGCGCTTTTGAAACTTGGGCTTATTCATGGCCACCTTCCTTCGCCTGGGTGCCTACGCGCTGCATCCAGTTGTACAAAATAAAGCACATCAACAAAATGATGAGGAAATAGATCAGCGAGAACGCCGCCGCCGGGCCCAGATCGAACTGCCCCACCGCCTTCTGCGTCAAAAACTGCGACAAGAACGTGGTGGAGTTCCCCGGGCCGCCGCCGGTCAACACAAAGGGCTCGGTGTAGATCATGAAACTGTCCATGAACCGCAAGAGCACCGCAATCATGAGCACCCCACGCATCTTGGGTAACTGCACATAGCGGAACACATCCCACTTGCTGGCACCGTCAATACTTGCGGCTTGGTAGTACGCGTCAGGAATCGACCGCAGACCCGCATAACCCAACAAGGCGACCAACGGAGTCCAGTGCCACACATCCATCAGCAGCACTGTGAGCCAGGCGTGCAAGGCGTTGCCCGTGTAGCTGTAGTCGATGCCCATGCCTTGCAGGGCCGCGCCCATCAGGCCGATATCGGTTCGCCCGAAAATCTGCCAAATCGTGCCCACCACGTTCCACGGAATCAACAACGAGAGCGACACAATCACCAAGGCCGCTGACGATTTCCAGCCATGCGCCGGCATGGACAGCGCCAGCAAGATACCGAGCGGCAGCTCAACCGCCAACACGGCAAATGAATAAGAAATCTGCCGCAACAAGGCACCGTGCAGCTCTTCGTCGCGCATGATGGCGGCGAACCACTCAGTGCCCACAAAGACCCGGCGCTCCGGCGAAATGATGTCCTGCACCGAATAGTTCACCACCACCATCAAAGGCAGGATGGCTGAGAAAGCCACACAAATCAGCACCGGCAAAATCAGGAACCAGGCCTTCTGGTTCACCGGCTTGGTTGTCGTACTCATGCCACGATCTCCTCATTTTGGTAGAAGCACGTTTGGGGGCCCATGACCTGCATCCACACCGCGTCGCCGGGGGCCCATAAAGTTGCGTCCGGCGCGAGGCGGGCCTTGAGCACCTGCCCTTCCCGGGCAACGCTCAGAATGACGTGCGTACCGACGTCCTGCACCTGCGTTACTGTCATCGGCAGCGCACCCACGGCACCGGCTTCGGCTACCCGCACATGCTCCGGGCGCACACCCAGCTTGTAGGCGCCTTCTGGCAGCGCACGGTTGGCGGGCAT
>DAINNP010000195.1:2662-4693 GCA_036735785.1 Rhodoferax sp.
TGGTGGATCTGCTTGAGCTTGCGGCGCAGTTGCCACTTCAGGTGGGGGTCAATGACCGTCAACGGTTCATCAAACAAAACCGCGGACACATCGGGACGCACCAGCCCGCGACCTAATGAAATTTTCTGTTTCGCGTCGGCGGCCAAACCCGCTGCGCGTTGGTTCAGCTGGCCACTCATCTCCAGCATCTCGGCAATCACACCGACCCGTTTCTTGATCTGGTCGGCCGGCATCTTCCGGTTGCGCAGGGGAAAGGCAAGGTTCTCCGCCACCGTCATGGTGTCGTAAATCACCGGAAACTGAAACACCTGGGCGATGTTGCGCTGCTGGGGTGTCATGCGGGTCATGTCCTGCCCGTCAAAGCGCACCGTACCTTGTGACGGCGTAACGAGCCCCGACATGATGTTGAGCAGCGTAGTCTTTCCGCAGCCCGAGGGGCCCAAGAGCGCGTAAGCACCTCCATCCTCAAATGCCATCTTGAGGGGCAACAGGGCGTAATCGCTGTCCTGCTGGGGGTTGGGCCGGTAAGCGTGGGCCAAATCAAGTTCTATGCGAGCCATATCAACGTCCTTTGCCGCGCACCGGGGCCATCAACAGCAGGCCTTGTGCATCAAACACATAGACCTGCGCCGGGTTGAAATAAAAAGTGACCGCTTGACCGAGGTCGAAGTGATGCACACCCGTCAGCTGCGCGACCAGCTCCCCCACTGGGGTCTCGAAATGCACAAAGGTGTCTGTGCCCGAAATTTCTGCCAACTCCACCCGCCCCGCCAGGGCAATGTCGCCATCCATCCAGTGCACCCGCAATGCGCTGGCACGCATGCCCACCGTGAGGGCTTGTGGCGCCACGGCCGGCAAGGCCATGGGGATCAGCGCGCCTCCCGTGAGTTGCACACCGCCAGTTGCCGGCTGCGCCGCCAGCAGGTTCATGGGCGGGTCACTAAAGGCACGAGCCACCCGGATCGAGCACGGCGCGTGAAACACCTCTGCCGTGGGCCCGTATTGCAGCAACTCACCTTGATCCAGCACCGCGGTGTAGCCGCCCAACAGAAGGGCTTCACCGGGCTCGGTGGTCGCGTAAATCACCGTGGAGTCCCCTGCCGCAAACAAAGCCGTCAGTTCATCGCGGAGCTCTTCACGCAGCTTGTAGTCCAGGTTCACCAAAGGCTCATCGAGCAACATCAAGGGCGCCCCCTTGGCCAGCGCCCGGGCCAAGGCGACGCGTTGCTGCTGCCCCCCCGAGAGCTCTGCCGGATAGCGGTCCAGAAACATCTCAATGTGGAGCTTCTCCGCCAACTCGCGGACGCGCTGATCGATGTTTTTCTCGCCGCGCAGCTTCAGAGGCGAGGCGATGTTGTCGCGCACCTTGAGCGAGGGGTAATTGATGAATTGCTGGTAGACCATGGCCACGTTGCGCTCCCGCACGGGCATGCCGGTGACATCCACACCGTCCACACGCACGGTGCCGGCCGTGGGCACATCCAAGCCGGCCATGATGCGCATCAAGCTGGTTTTGCCTGCTTGCGTAGCACCCAACAGCACCGTCACCGCACCACTGCGTGGAGCGAGCGTCATGTCATACAGCCAGGTTTGCGGACCGACTTTCTTGCTGATGCTTTCGAGATTCAATTGCATCACGCCACCTTTTTTTGTTGCATTGCGAATCCGTAGATTTTCTAATTTGCAAATTATTGTTCGTTTTGATTCGTTTTTTCTTGGTGATTACCCTGAAATAATTCCTTTTGATTCGTTTTATAGTCTGGGCGCCTACAAGCTTTGGGGGTACAAATACGCATGAATCCAAATCCCCGACAACTCACACTGCTCTCCGTCGTCCAGGCCAAAGGCACGGTGACGGTCGATGAATTGGCAGACACGCTGGGCGTCACACTGCAAACCGTGCGCCGCGACGTACAGCGCCTGGCAGACGAGGGCTTGCTGGCCCGCTTTCATGGCGGCGTCCGGGTGCCGAGCTCCACCACCGAAAACCTGGCCCACCAACAGCGCGAAAGCCTCAACGCCGATGGCAAG
>DAINNP010000196.1:0-4686 GCA_036735785.1 Rhodoferax sp.
GACGGCCGCTTCACCGCCTGGACCTTCGGCGAGCTGCCCGAGCTGCTGGAAATCCGCAAAGGCGGCCAAACGCTGATCGGCTTTCCTGCACTCATCGACGCCGGCGACGCGGTGACGGTGGAAGTGTTCGACGAACCCGAGGTGGCCGCCGCCAAACACCGCGCCGGCTTGCGACGCCTCTTTGCGCTGCAAATCAAGGACGCCCTCAAATACCTCGAGAAAAACATCCCCGACCTGCAAAAAATGGCGGTGGCCTTCATGCAGGTCGGCACCTTGGAGGGTGGCAAATCTGCCACCGGCGGCACCGTAGAAGAGTTGCGCGAACAAATCATTGCCGTGGCCCTGGACCGCGCATTTTTGCTGGACCCCTTGCCGACCGATGAGTTCGCCTTTAAGCGCCGGATCGACGAAGGCCGGGGGCGCCTCACCTTGATTGCCAACGAAGTGGCCCGCTTGGCGGGCACCGTGCTGCAGGAATACGCAACAGCCGCCCGCAAAATCAAAGACACTAAAAACGCCCCGGATGCGGTGGCAGATGCGGCCCAGCAAATTACCCGGCTTATTCCCAAGCGGTTTCTGCAAGCTACGCCGTGGGACCGCTTGCAACACCTGGCGCGCTACCTCAAGGCCATCACCCTGCGCCTTGAGAAATACCGTGCCGATCCGGCCCGCGATACCGCACGGTTGACCGAATTGCGCCCGCAGGAGCAGCGCTACTGGCGCTTGGTGGCGGAACGCAAAGGCGTGCAGGACGAGCGGATGCAAGAGTTCCGTTGGTTGCTCGAAGAGTTGCGGGTCAGCTTCTTTGCCCAGGAGCTGCGTACGCCCCAACCGGTGAGTGTGAAGCGCCTGGACAAGGCCTGGGCGCAGCTAGGGAGCTAAGTTTTCGGGCGTGAGCGCCCCGGGGCTGTCAGCCTTCTGGGGGCAGCAACATCGCGATGCGTTCGCTGATGGAGTCTGCCCGTTCGTGGCCTGCTATTTCTTCTACCGCGCTGATCATGTCGCGTGCGGCAGCGAGCATGGTGTCTCGGTCCTTGGCGTTCCGGAGCGCCTCGCGGAATGCTTCGGCACGTGCAGGGTCACGCCGCACAAACATGCGCTCACAGATGTCGAACAAGAACATCCGCGTGGTAGCCAGCGACCGCTTGCCCTCGAAACTATCGGCCGACGATGGGGCCGTGACAACCTCGGTCAGCACCTGCGGTGCGACTGGATGTGGAGCGGGCGTCGGCGCAGGCGTACTTTTCGGGGTAGTGCGAGGCGCTCTGACGGCTGATGCCGGCTCATCCTGCGGCACCAGATAGCCACTTTGCATCAGGTGGGTGGCCAGGCGCATCGCATCGCCGTGGAACAGGTGGTTGATGGTTTCTACCGTGTTGCGGCCGTCCGCGAGGATCAGCATCGCCCGTTCACGCTGCCCGAGCGTGCGATTCCCGATTTGCAATTCTGTCCGCGCTTTGTCGGTTTTGAGTAGTTGCATGGTCCTTCTCCAACGAAGGCCGCATTACAACCACACCAGATGACAAGCCGGTGAAGGTGCCAGGCTTGCCGCGGTGGCTTAGCGCGGCAGAACCCGCAGCAGGCGCCCGCGCGAGGCGTCGGTCAGCAGATAGAGCCAGCCATCAGGGCCTTGGCGCACATCGCGTACCCGTTCTTTCAGGTCTTGCAAATAGGCCGTTTCGCGCACCACCCGGCCGCCAAAGGGCTCGCTGAGCTCGAGTCGAGCCAGGTAGCCGAATTTGAGGGAGCCAACCACCAGGCTACCGTGCCAACCGGGTCCGTAGCGTTGGCTGCTCACAAAGGCCATGCCGGAGGGAGCGATGGACGGTGTCCAGTAATGCTCTGGTTGCTCCAGCCCGGGCTGTGTGGTGATGCCCGCGCCGATTTTTCCGCCCCCATAGTTCTCGCCATAGGTAATCAGGGGCCAGCCGTAGTTGCGCCCGCGTTGGACTTTGTTGATTTCGTCGCCGCCCTGGGGGCCATGTTCGAGTTCCCACAAGGTGCCATCGGGGGCTTGCACCATGCCTTGGGGATTGCGGTGGCCCAGGCTCCAGATTTCAGGCAGTGCGCCGTTGGCACGCGCAGCGGCGGTGGCAAACGGGTTGTCTGCAGGCACGGTGCCGTCTTTGCGGATGCGAATCACCTTGCCATGGTGGTTGTTCAGGGTCTGGGCGTCGTCTTTTTTGCTGAAGCGCTCGCCGAGGGCCAGGTACAGGGTGCCGTCGGGTTTGCCATCGCGCTGTCCCTCGGTGATCCGGCACCCGAAGTGCGCGCTGCTGCTGAACTTGGGTTTCTGGCTGAACAAGACCTGCAGGTCCAGCAAGCGGGTGTTGTCCGGGCTGAGTGTGGCACGCGCCATGGCAGTGCTGTTGCCGGATTCGCCCGGCTCGGCGTAACAAAAATAGAGCTGGCGATTGCTGGCAAATGCACTGTCCAGCACCACATCGAGCAGGCCGCCTTGGCCGCGAGCATCGATGGCCGGGAGGCCGCCCACCGGCGGGCTGACCTGGCCTTTGGCGCTCACCACGCGCAAGCGCCCCGGCCGCTCGGTAACCAGAAAACCGCCCTCGGGCAGAAACGCCACGGCCCATGGATGCTCCAAGCCAGTAGCCACGGTCTCGGTGCGCAACGATTCGGTTTGTGCAGCCGCAAGGCCTGCCCACAGACCGGCGCTTGCGGCCAGACAGAGTGCCGCTTTGCGCAAGCGACGCATCACGGTGACAGTGGATGCCATACGATATGTATGCATAAAACAGCCTTTAGCCCAGATGAGTATTGCGGGTGTAGCTATTAAATCAATAGCAACGTAATTACAAGGTCTTGAGGCGTTCCAGGGCGCTTTGGAGTGTGCTGTCTTGTTTGGCAAAGCAAAAGCGCACCACCCGCTGGTCAAAACCATTCCCATAAAAAGCCGAGAGCGGTATGGCGGCTACCCCGATCTCGCGAGTCAGCCACTGGCAAAAGTCGGCCTCGTTCAAGTCGCTTACGTCGGAGATGTCCACGCATTGGAAATAGCTGCCTTGGCTGGGCAAGAGCTTGAACCGGGTACCTGCGAGCCCCGCGCGGAAGAGGTCGCGCTTGTGTTGGTAGAACGCGGGCAGCTCGAGGTAGGGCGCCGGGTGGGCCAGATACGCGGCCAGCGCATGCTGGACTGGGGTGTTGACGGTGAACACATTGAACTGGTGCACCTTGCGGAACTCCGCCATCAAGGCCGCAGGGGCAGCGACCGTGCCCACTTTCCAGCCGGTCACGTGGAAGGTTTTGCCGAAGCTTGACACCACAAAGGCCCGAGCTGCGAGGCCGGGAAAGCGGGAAGCGCTCTCGTGGGCTTGGCCATCAAACACCATGTGCTCGTACACCTCATCGCTGATGAGGAGCACGTGGGTCGGTGCTAGCAGGTCCTGAAGGGCCAGCATGTCGGCCCGGCTCCAGACCGTGGCGCTGGGGTTGTGCGGCGAGTTGATGAGCAAGGCCCGTGTTTTGGGCGTGATCGCCGCGCCGATTTTGGCGAAGTCGGGCCGGAAGGTGCCGGGAGTCAGGGGCACACGCACCACGACGCCACCGGCCAGCTCGATGTTGGGGACATAGCTGTCGTAGCAGGGCTCCAGCACGATGACCTCGTCACCCGGATGCACCACGGCAAGGAGGGCGGTCAGGATGGCCTGGGTCGCACCAGCGGTGATGGTGATTTCGGTGTCGGGGTGATAGGTCTTGCCATGCAGGCCAGCGATCTTGGCCGACACGGCCTGCCGCAAAGCCGGCACACCGGCCATGGGCGGGTACTGGTTGTGTCCCGCTTGCATGGCTGCGGTCACGGCATCGACCAACTTCGGGTCGCACGCAAAGTCCGGAAAGCCTTGCCCAAGGTTGACCGCTTTGTGCTCTGTGGCGAGCGCCGACATGACGGTAAAGATCGTGGTGCCCACATTCGGCAGGCGGCTGGAGAGCGGGGGTGTCAATGCAGTGGTCATGGTTTCACAACTCATAGTCGTTTACGTGGCCTTCCATGGCCTTGGCGATCAGCGCGCGGTTCAGGCGGCTGCTTAAAAATTCCGCAAACGTGAAGACAAAATTGCGCAAATAGGCGCTGCGCTTGAAGGCCACACGGGTCACGTTCTGGCCGAACAGGTAGCCCGCAGGTCGCACCACCAAGCCGCCACGGGCGCCGTTTTTCTCCATGTCCTCCACCACATCGGTGACCGCCATTTCAGCCGCAATGCCGATGCCCAAGCCCAGGCGCACATAGGTCTTGATCACGTCGGAGTCAATCGCTTCGAGCGAAATCCGAGGCTCCAGCTTGCGGGCCTCAAACGCCTGGTCAATTTTGGTGCGTCCGGTAAAGGACGGGTGGTAGGTGATGAGCGGCTCGGCGGCTACGTCTTCCAGCGTGACATGCTCTTTCAGGGCCAAGGGGTGGTCAGCGGGCAATACCAGCACGTGTTGCCACTCGTAGCAGGGCAGGGTGACCAGTTCGCTGTAGTTGGACAGGGATTCGGTGGCGATCCCGATTTCGGCCACATCGTCGATCAGCATGCGGGCGACCTGGTCAGGCGCGCCTTGGTGCAGGCTCACATTGACCTTGGGGAAGGCCGCGCGGAGTTGTGCCACCTTTTCCGGCAGCACATAACGGGCTTGGGTGTGGGTGGTGGCGATCGACAGCGTGCCGCTGTCCTGCGAGCTGTATTG
>DAINNP010000197.1:0-4675 GCA_036735785.1 Rhodoferax sp.
GAGTTCATACCGCCGATCGCGTTTTGCACCGCCTGCAAACCGGACTCCGCCGCTTGCAAGGATTGACGGGCTACCGTCGCAGACTCTTGGGCTTGTGCAGACACTTCGTTAATACGGCCCGCCATATCGAGTACCGACTTACCGGTTTCACGAATTTCGTGCAGTTGCTCATTGGATGCTGCAAGCAGCTCGGTCGAAGTTGCATCCACATCTGCGGTCGTTTGCGCCACCCGGGCCGCCGTGTTTTGTACGTTCGACACCAGCGAGCGCAGTTCTTCCACCGTGTAGTTCACCGAGTCAGCAATAGCGCCGGTAATGTCTTCGGTCACGGTCGCTTCTTGGGTCAAATCACCTTCCGCAACCGTTTGCAGTTCGTTCATCAAACGCAAAATCGCTGCCTGGTTGGCGTCGTTCACGCGCTTGGCTTCCTGCTCTTGGCGCTCCGCTTCCAACCGCTGGTCTTCGGCCACCACTTGGCGCTTGCGGCTGTCTTGCAGCTGCACATAAGACAGTCCACCCGCACACACCAGCGCAAACAGCGCCGCCAAGATCAGCAATGCCAGAGAGGCGCCACCGATACCGGCTTGACCGGACAACTTGGCTTGCAAGTCTTCCAGGTTGCGGCGCAAGGGTTCGCTATCCGCAATGATCGCGCCTTGCGCTTCACGCGCAGACACCAAGCCCTGCAAGTTACCCAAGATCGCGCCCGCTTGTACCCGGGTCTCTTCATACATCTTGATCAATGCTTCGAGTTGCTCGCGGGTGGCTTCGTCTTTGGTGGCGGTGAGTCGGAGCTCGGTGCTTCCCGACAGCAGCGCTTCTGAAATCTCCTTGAAGGTGTTCAAGTCCTTACCCAACAAGAACACAGCTTCAGGGCTCACGCCCTCAGCGGTCAGGAATTCGTTGGAGGACTTGCCAATCCGCTGCGTCAACATCACCAACTGACCGACCGCAGAAATTTCGGCAGCAGGCGCGTTCTGTTGCAGCTTCAAGGAGGAAACGGTTTCCGCAACTTCCAGCAAGTCAGAGGACTGACGGTTAATCAAGCGGAGCGCGGACCCGATCTGGGTCAACATTTTTTGTTGCGCGATCACCGCCTTGGCGTTCTTGTCGGCGCGCTCTACGAGGGGGAGAACCTTGCCGAGCTCCGGCGCGTAGTCTTCGTTCAGCGGGTTGATGCGCATCTCGTCATCACCAGCCTGGAGACCTCGTACCGATTTCGACAGAATACTGGCACTGTCCGACACGTCAGGGAAGGCCTGGGCGCTGCCCACCACCGCCTGGGACACTGACTTCGCCAAGCGTTGCGACTGCATCAGAGACTGGCCTGTCGCACCCAATTGTTGAGCGACACGGTCCGATTGATTCAGCGCATAAAAAGTAACGCCGGCCAAAACGATCAATGCTCCCCCCAACAGAACAAACAACGTCCGCTGGTGCTCCACCACCGTCTTGCGCCCGAGCACCGGAATGGCGATCAAGTCGCCCTCTGTCGGCGCCGCCTCTTCAACTCCTGCCGCTGCTGCACCCTGCAAAGGCGCGTTCCGCGACTCGGGTTGCATCTCATTGTCTGTATTGACGATAGTCACATCGGGCATAGCCAAACTCAAACGCGAGTCCAGCTCAGAGTCAAGCTGCTTCTTAGAAAACAAATTCTTCAATTGATCGACGACAGACATGTTGAGACCTTACAGGTGAACTAAGCGGTGATGCTTAAAAACTGCGGAGACTGGGAGAGCGCGCGCAAGTTGATTTCTTGCCAAGACTCACCCGCGCTATCGATGAACACATTCCCCAGGTAAGGCGGAGAGCCTTCTGCCGGACCATGTGACTGGGTGAACGCATCAGCGCCGCGCAGGCCGGACAAAACATCCACCTGCAACGCGCAATTCACATCCAATGCTGCATTGAGCGTCACCACGCTGGGCTCCCCGGCAACTACCTGCCTGGAACCCACCCCGTCTTGCGCCAAATACGCCGAAAGATCGACGACTCCGAAAAGACCGCCCCGGATATTCATGACACCCAAGAACCAGTCCACCGAGTAGGGGACCGCTTGCAGATGGGACACGGGAACGATTTCGCCGGACTGACCCAATGGAAACAGATACTTCCGGGCGCCGGCCTGCACGGCCAACCACGCCACCGACATACCTTCGGTCTTCGCAGCTTGCAAACGGCTCGCGAGCCGGGCTTGTAATTCTCGGAGTGCGTCTCTGTTGGCCATATCAAGTCGGCGTTAGCCCAGTGCCTTGATTTTGGCTAGCAACTCGGATGCATCGACCGGCTTGGTGATGTAGTCTTTGGCGCCCTGGCGCATGCCCCAGACACGGTCGGTCTCCAGGCTCTTGCTGGTGCACATGATGATCGGGATGTCGGCGTATTCAGGCGTACGGTTGATCGCCCGCGTCAGCTGGAAGCCGTTTTGTCCGGGCATCACCACGTCCATCAAAATCAGGTGCGGACGGTCTTCTGTGAGACGCTTGAACGCCTCGTCAGCGTTCTCTGCCGAACGGACGCTGAATCCGTTCTTCTGCAAAATCTCGGTAAGAAACAGCAACTCTGTTTTGGAATCGTCAACGATCAGTACTTTTTGGATAGGCATCAATTCGCTCCTTGCATGGCAGCTCCGAATTGCTGAACCGCTTTCAGCAATTGGTCTTTGGTAAATGGTTTGGTGAGATAGTCCTGCGCGCCGACCATGCGGCCCCGGGCTTTGTCGAAGACACCGTCCTTGGAGGACAACATGACCACCGGCACACTAGAGAATTTGGTGTTGCGCTTGATGATGGCGCAAGTCTGATAGCCGTCCAGCCGTGGCATGAGAATGTCACAAAAGATGATGTGCGGCTGGTAATCATTTACCTTGGCGAGCGCATCGAAGCCGTCCTCTGCCAACAGGACATCGTGCCCACCCTGCTTGAGAAAGATTTCCGCGCTACGTCTTATCGTGTTGCTGTCGTCTATCACGAGCACTTTGAAGGTGGGAATGGTCATACGTTAAGAGGAATGCTCCCCGCGTTGGCGAGATACGTCAGCACAAGCAAATTTCACACCCGCAAAGGGTGTCAGATCTGCACCATTTCAAAATCTTCTTTACGAGCACCACATTCGGGGCAAGTCCAGTTCATCGGAACATCCGTCCACAAAGTACCGGGTGCGATGCCATGGTCAGGCGCTCCGGCGGTTTCGTCGTAAATCCAACCGCAAATCAAGCACATCCAAGTTTTGGTATCAGTCACAGCTTATTGAGCCTTCAAATAGAATCCAACGATTGTATAGAGCAGGTTTTGTGAAAAAGACGACCGCCCATCTAAAGAACGCCATTCTGCACGATGACTTACCCTAATAGAGGCCTCTAGATGTCGGCATCCCTCCCCCCCGAACTTGACGAAACCATGGACGACGACGGCCCTTCGGCTTGCGTCATGGCATTCAACGCCAACGACCCGAGCGGTAGCGCCGGGACCTCTGCCGACCTCACTGCGATTGCGTCCGTAGGCGCTCATGCCCTGCCCGTCGTCACCGGTGCCTATGCCCGCGACACCACAGAAATCGTGGACCATTTCCCCTTTGATGACGAGGCGGTCACCGAGCAAGCCCGCATCATTCTGGAAGACGTTCCTGCACAGGTCTTCAAGGTCGGTTTTGTGGGTACGCCAGAGAACCTTTCCGCCATTGCGGAACTGGCCTCTGACTATGCCGATGTCCCGCTGGTTGCCTATATGCCCGACCTCTCTTGGTGGGAGGAAGACAAGATCGATTTGTATCAAGACGCTTGCACAGAGTTACTTTTGCCACAGACCACTCTGTTGGTAGGAAACCACAGCACGCTCTCGCGCTGGCTGCTACCGGACTGGAGCGCCGACAAGAGTCCCTCGGCCCGTGACATCGCCAAAGCGGCCAATGCCTTTGGCGTGCCCTACACCCTGGTCACCGGCATCCCGCTGCCGGACCAGTTCATTGATAACGTTTTGGCCTCGCCCACCTCTGTGTTGTGCAGTGAAAAGTTCGAGCGCTTTGAAGCCATCTTCACGGGGGCAGGCGATACCCTTTCCGCGGCATTGGCAGCATTGATTGCCAGCGGCACCGAACTAAACGAAGCCGTGACCGAAGCCCTGAGCTACCTGGACCGATGCCTGGAAAACGGGTTCCGCCCCGGCATGGGGCACGTGATTCCAGACCGGCTCTTCTGGGCACAGCCAGAATCCGATGACGACGACGAAAGCACCATCAGTGCCCTTGAAGCCGACTTCGAAGTCCCGCCCAACTCCACCCGACACTAACTGGCAGAAATTTTGTGACAGATCGTAATTTAGAACTCTTTGAGCGCGCCAAGCGCGTGATTCCCGGTGGCGTGAACTCGCCTGTGCGTGCATTCAAGGCCGTGGGCGGCACACCGCGCTTCGTGCAACGTGCCCAAGGCGCCTACTTTTGGGACGCCGACGGCAAGCGCTATATCGACTACATCGGCTCCTGGGGCCCCATGATCCTGGGCCATGGCCACCCTGCGGTACTCGAGGCGGTGCAAAAAGCAGCGCTCGATGGCTTCTCGTTTGGCGCCCCCACCGAGCGCGAAGTAGAACTGGCCGAAGCCATCCTGGCGTTGGTGCCCAGCATGGACATGGTGCGCCTGGTCAGCAGCGGCACCGAGGCCGGCATGAGCGCCATCCGC
>DAINNP010000198.1:0-4639 GCA_036735785.1 Rhodoferax sp.
ATGGCACGCTGCAACCCACCCGCTCGGTCAACATCGGCAGCGAGCTCTCGGGCACCGTGCGCAATGTGCTGGTGGATGTGAACGACCGTGTGCGCAAAGGCCAACTGCTGGTCGAGCTGGACACCGCCAAACTCAACGACCAGCTCACCAAAAGCCGCGCCACGCTGAGTGCCGCCCAGGCCAAAGTGGCGCAAACCGTGGTCACCGTCAAAGAGTCCCAGCTCAGCCTGGCCCGGCTGGAAGAAGTGGCCCGCCTCTCGGGCGGCAAGGTTCCGTCCAAAACCGAGCTCGACAGCGCCCGCGCCACCCTGGAGCGCGCCCAAGCCGACGAGGCCAGCGCCCGCGCCAGTGTGATCGAGGCGCAAGCCGGTGTGTCCAGCGACGCTACCAACCTGTCCAAGGCGTCCATCCGCTCGTCGATCGACGGCGTGGTGCTCACCCGCACCGTGGAGCCGGGCAACGCGGTAGCCGCCTCGCTGCAAGCCGTCACGCTGCTGAGCGTGGCCGAAGACCTGAGCAAGCTGCGCCTGCAGGTGAATGTGGACGAGGCCGATGTGGGCTCGGTGAAGGTGGGGCAAAAGGCCAGCTTCACCGTCAGCGCCTACCCTTCGCGCAGGTTTCCCGCCACCATCACCCGCGTGGCCTATGGCTCCACCACTACCGAAAACGTGGTCACCTACATCACGTATTTGGAGGTCGACAACAGCGACCTGACCCTGCGCCCCGGCATGACAGCCACCGCCACCATCACCGCCACCGAGCGCAAAGACGTGCTGCTGGTGCCCAACACCGCCCTGCGCTACAGCCCCAGCAGCACGGCTGGCAAGGCCGGCGCCGGTGGCAGCAGCGTGGTGGGCAGCCTTTTGCCCCGCATGCCCGGCGGCACCGCCCGCAAAACCGCAGGCACCGCGGCCGGCGGCAACAAACAGGTGTGGGTGCTGCGCGATGGCGTGGCCACCGCCGTCCCGGTGCAAACCGGCATCAGCGACGGCCGCATGACCGAAGTCACCGGCGGCGAGCTGGCCCCCGATATGCGGGTGATCACCGACCAGCGCAGCGCCGGGGCCGCACCATGAGTGCGGCACCGCTGATTGAGCTCAAGGGCGTGACCCGCACCTATGGCGAAGGCGCCACCGCCCTGCAGGCCCTCAAAGGGGTGAACCTGCGCATTGAGGCCGGCGACTTTGTGGCCATCATGGGCCCCAGCGGCTCGGGCAAGTCCACTGCCATGAACACCCTCGGCTGCCTGGACACACCCACCACCGGCGAATACTTGTTCCAGGGCGTGCACGTCGAAACCCTAGGCCGCGACCAGCGCGCACGCCTGCGCCGCCACTACCTGGGCTTTGTGTTTCAGGGCTTTAACTTGCTGGCCCGCACCTCGGCGCAAGAAAACGTGGAGCTGCCTCTGCTGTACCGCGGCGAGTCGGCACAAGCGCGCCACCAGGCCGCAGCGCGGGCGCTGGCCCAGGTGGGCCTGCAAGGCTGGGAGCACCACACCCCGGCCGAGCTGTCAGGCGGGCAGCAGCAGCGGGTGGCGATTGCCCGCGCCATCGTCACCCAACCCACGGTGCTGCTGGCGGACGAGCCCACCGGCAACCTCGACACCAAACGCAGCGCCGAAATCATGGAGCTGCTGCAAGACCTGAACGTGCAGCACGGCATTACCGTGCTCATGGTGACGCACGAGCCCGACATGGCGGCCTATGCCAAACGCATGGTGCGTTTTGTGGACGGCCTGGTGGAGAGCGATGTGCTCAACCCCCACCCCGTGCCGCGGCACGCGGCAGCCCCGCAAGAGGTGCACTGATGCTGCTCAACACCATCTTGCTGGCCCTGCGCTCGATCCGGCGCAACCTGATGCGGTCCTTTCTTACGGTGCTGGGCATTGTGATCGGCGTGAGCGCCGTGATCACCATGGTGACCTTGGGCAACGGCGCCACACAGGCGGTGCAGACCCAAATATCGAGCCTGGGCACCAACCTGCTGCAAATCCGCCCCGGCCAACGCATGGGCCCGGGCGCCGGGGGTGGCGCAGCGCCGTCCTTCAAAGAGGCCGATGCCACCGCCATTGCCAGCCAGATCGGCGGCGTCTCGGCGGTAGCGCCCGAGTCGCGCAGCAGCGCTACGGTGGTGGCCAACGGCCGCAACTGGACGTCGAGCGTGGTCGGCAGCAGCAATGCCTGGCTCACCACCGGCAACTGGCTGCTCCAGGAGGGCCGCGAGTTCAGCGACGACGAGCTGCGCGCCGGCGCCGCCAGCTGCATCATTGGCGAAACCGTGCGCCGCGAAATGTTTGGCAGCACCCCGGCCCTGGGCCAGGCCCTGCGGGTCAAGCAGGTGTCGTGCGAGGTGGTGGGCATTCTGGCCTCCAAGGGCCAGGGCAGCTTTGGCAACGACCAGGACGACGTGGTGCTGGTGCCGCTCAAAACCCTGCAACGCCGCATCACCGGCAACACGCGGGTCAACACCCTGCTGGTCTCCATGGCCGAGGGCAGCGACGCCACCCGCATCAAGTCGGGCATTACCCAGTTGCTGCGCGAGCAGCGCAAGCTGGCCGATGGCGTGGAAGACAACTTCAACGTGCTGGACACCAAGCAACTGGCCGACACCCTGTCGGGCACCACACAGATCATGACCACCCTTTTGGGCGCCGTGGCCGCCGTGAGCCTGCTGGTGGGCGGCATCGGGGTGATGAACATCATGCTGGTGAGCGTGACCGAGCGCACCCGCGAGATCGGCCTGCGCCTGGCCATCGGCGCGCTGGAGCGCGAGGTGCTGCTGCAGTTCCTGATCGAAGCCGTGGTGCTCGCCTCGCTGGGCGGCCTGCTGGGGGTGGCGCTGGCCACGGTCGCGTCCTTGGGCCTGGCCGCGCTGATGCAGATCCCCTACAGCTTCAACCTCGGGGTGAACCTGATGTCGTTTGCCTTCTCGGCAGCCATTGGCGTGGTGTTTGGTTTTGTGCCCGCCCGTCGGGCCGCACGGCTGGACCCGATCGAGGCACTGCGGCACGAATGAGCTGGGGCAGAGGAGATTTGATCAAAAAATGCCTCTAGCCCTCTATTTACCTGCGCGATCAGCTACTTATTTGATAGCAACGCCGCAACCGCGCGGGGGTAAATGCGGTGCTCCTGCGTGAGCACCCGGGCGGCCAGGGCTTCCGCTGTATCCCCCGGCAGCACGGGCACCACGGCCTGCTCCAGAATCGGCCCGTGGTCCAGCTCAGGCGTGACCAAGTGCACCGTGGCACCAGCAAATTTGCAGCCGGCATCGAGTGCCCGCTGGTGCGTGTGCAAGCCGCCAAAAGCCGGCAACAGCGAGGGGTGGATGTTCACCAAGCGCCCGGCATATTTCTCCACAAAGCCCGCAGTGAGAATGCGCATGAACCCGGCCAGCACCACCAGCACCGGCGCTTGCGGCGTGTCATAGCGGTTGATCACCTCAGCCAGCGCGGCATCAAACGCTTCGCGGTCGGCATAGGTTTTGTGGTCGAGCACATGGGTATCCAAGCCCTGCTCTTTGCCGAACACCAAGCCGCTCGCAGTGCCTTTGTTGCTGATAACCGCGGCCACGCGGGCGCCATATTGGCCTGCCCAGTCTTCTTTTTGGGATGCGCGCACGATGGCAGCCATGTTGGAGCCACCGCCAGAGATCAAAATCACAATGTTTTTCATAACTGGCTGAATTATGACCACCCCCCTCCTGCTCTCCCCTGTCGAAGCCCGCGTGCTGGCCACCCTGATGGAAAAAGCCCGCACCGTGCCCGACAGCTACCCCCTGACCCTGAACAGCCTGCTGCTGGGCTGCAACCAAAAAACCAGCCGGGAGCCGCTGATGGAACTGAGCGAATCCGAAGTCAGCAGCGCCGTCGACAGCCTGCGCGAGGCCGGCCTGGTGCACGAGACCAGCGGCGGACGCGCCGTCAAGTTCACCCACAACGCCCAGCGTGGCATCGGTGTGCCCGAGCAAAGCGCAGTGCTGCTGGGCCTGTTGATGCTGCGCGGCCCGCAAACGGCTGCCGAGCTGCGCCTGAATGCCGAGCGCTGGTACCGTTTTGCCGACACCTCATCGGTCGAAGCGTTTCTGGACGAGCTGCAGGAACGCAGCGAAGAAAAAGGCGGCCCCCTGGTCATCAAGCTGGACCGCGCACCCGGCGCCCGCGAACAACGCTGGGCCCACCTGCTGTGCGGGCCGGTCGACGCCAGCGCTGCGGTCATCAGCCGGTCCGGCGCTGCAGCGGGCCCGGCCAGCGCGGAGCTCCAGGCCCGGGTCACCCAACTCGAGGCAGAGGTTGCCGACCTGCGCGCCACGGTGCAAAAACTGTGCGCCGAACTCGGAATGTCGCAACCTGGACAAGAATAAAAGAACGATCGTGCTAAAACACGGGATAACGTTCAGCTGAACCGGATATCTAGACTGAGGAGACTGCAATGGACTTGGCTTTCACGCCTGAAGAACAGGCTTTTCGCGAAGAGGTGCGCACCTGGGTACACGCCCATTTGCCCGCCGACATCGCCCACAAGGTGCACAACGCCCTGGAGTTGACCCGCGAGGACCACCAGCGCTGGGCCAAGATCTTGGGTGCCAAAGGCTGGCTGGGTTTCGGCTGGCCCAAGGAATTTGGCGGCCCCGGCTGGAC
>DAINNP010000199.1:0-4626 GCA_036735785.1 Rhodoferax sp.
GCTATCCATCCGATAGCGGGTCGCCCAAAGGAAGTCAGGGCAAACCCCGATTATCTCCTACTCCTATAAAGATCGGCTGGAAAACGTGTCACAGCCCTTCACGCTGCCGGTTTTCAGGCCCTTGTCGAACCAGCGCTGGCGCTGTGCGCTGCTGCCATGGGTAAAGCTTTCGGGCACTACCGAGCGCCCGGAACCGCGTTGCAAAGCGTCGTCACCGATTTTGGCGGCGGCATTCATGGCTTCGGCCACATCGCCGTCTTCCAGCAACTGGCGAGCATTGTTGGCATGATGCGCCCAGACGCCGGCAAAGCAGTCGGCCTGCAGCTCCAAGCGCACGCTCAGGGCATTGCCTTCCGCCTCGCTGACGCGACCCCGTGCCTCCTGCACCTTGGCGCTGATACCCAACAGGTTTTGCACGTGGTGGCCCACCTCGTGGGCGATCACATAGGCCTGCGCAAAGTCACCCGGCGCGCCCAGTTGTTTTTGCAGGGTCTCGTAAAAACCGAGGTCGATATAGACCTTTTGGTCTGCCGGGCAATAGAAGGGCCCCATGGCACTCTGACCTTGGCCGCACGCGGTCGGCGTAGCGCCGCGGAACAACACCAACTTGGGGTTGCGGTAAGTGGCGCCGCCTTTGGAGAAGACCTCACCCCAAACATCTTCCGTATCGGCCAGCACGGTGGACACAAATTGGGCCATCTTGTCATCGGCCGGCGGGCGTTGGGCAGGTACCTGCTGCACCTGCGCCGTGGGCGCCCCACCACCGCTCAAGGCACTCAGAATCGTCAAGGGGTTGATACCCAGCACCCATCCGCCCAGCAAGGCAATCACGATGGTGCCGACCCCCAAACGCCCGCTCAACAGTGCGCCCAAAGGGCCAGGCCCACCGCCTCCGCCGCCCCTGAAGCTGCCACCACCGCCACTGCGGCGGTCTTCCACGTTATCGGACTCGCGGTTGCCTTCCCATTTCATAGCTGTGTCTTTCGCCCGCCCTGTTCAGCGGGAAGAGGTGGTGGTTTCAATAAATTGCGCCAGTTGGGCCGACCAATCGGCCGACTCCGGCTGCAAGGTTTGCAAAGACTCGATTTCCACACCGGCATCGCCGAGCATTTTTTCGGAAGCCGCGTTCACCCGCTCCTGGTGCGCTTTCTTTTCAAGGTACACCACGCGCTTGATACCGACCTGGATGATGGACTGCACACAGCGCGGGCACGGGTATTGGGTTGCATAAATGGTGGAGCCATGCAACGGCAAGGAAGTGCAGTTCAGGATGGCGTTCTGCTCGGCGTGCACGATATAGCTGTGGCGCGAGTTCAGCGGGTCGGTGTCGTCGTCCTGCCAGTAATGCTCGTCGTGGTCATCGCAGCCACGCGGCAGACCGTTGTAGCCCACGCCGGAAATTTTGTTGTCCGGCCCGACAATGCATGCGCCATTGCGCTTGCGGGAGTCTTTGGAACGGGCGGCGGCCAGGAGCGCCACACCCATGAACATGGAATGCCAGTGGATCAGAGAATCGTTTTTCATAGCATGCAGTGGTTTGGTCCAGTCTAGCATTCGACGCTTGCCCGATGGCACAGGGTACGCTGTTGAACAGACAGGCCCCGACGGGACAACTACTGTGCGTCATGCGCTTCATCACCCTACTCCCCTTCATGGCGCTGTGCAGCGGGTGCACCACCATGCTGCCGAATGCGCAAACCGACTCCAGCACCTTCACCAGTTTTGACGAAGCGCGCATGGCCGTCGAGGTGCTGGTACCCATGCAAAGCAACTGGCACCTGATAGAGACCGGCAACCTCAACCCCGCCAACCATCCCAATGCAACGCACCTGACACAGGCAGACATCGTGCGCAAATTCTTTGTACCCAACACCATGCTGACCCGGGACGACCTGGACCCCGGCGTGCTGACCTGCGTGGCCGCCCGAAGCAATTGCCGGGGGATCGAGTTGATCATCTCCAAGATCACCAAGGCGCGCACCGGGGGCTTCTTCAAGGACGTGGCCAACTTCAGCCGCCGCACCGAGACCACCGGCTGGCGATTCAGCGCCACCATCCTGATGGTGGATGACGTGGTCGTGTACCGGGCCTGGGGCGGCCAGCCGTGGGTCAATGAGCTGGAAGTCACCCACAACCCGCTGGGCCCGCTACAAGGCATGAGTTTCTCAGGAGTCGTGAAGCCCTGAGCTCAGGGCTGCGCTGGCGAGCCTTGGATCAGGCTTGGCAGAGCGCACGGGTGCTGCGCCGCTCCAACGCCAGCGAGACACCAAACACCAACAGGCCAATGAACGACAGCGCGGCGCCCACATAGCCGGTGGCGGCATAGCCGTAGCCCAAGGTGATCACCAAGCCACCCAACCATGCGCCCAAGGCGTTGGCAATGTTGAAGGCGGAATGCATCGAGGCAGCGGCCAAGGTCTGCCCGTCTGCGGCGACATCCATCAACCGGGTCTGGATAGCCGGGCCGGCCGCAAAAGTGCAGCCAATCAAAAAGGTACACAAGCACAGCATCCAAGGGGAGGCTGCGGTCACGCTGAACAGCGTCATCACCACAATATTGAAGATCAGCATGCCGCCGATGGTGCCCATCAAGGCGATGTCCGCCAGTTTGGAGCCAATGACATTGCCCACATTCATGCCAACACCAAACAGAGCCATGATGACTGGCACCATGCCCGCGGGCATGTTCGCGACTTCGGTGGCAGTGCCCGCAATGTAAGAAAAGATCGAGAACATGCCGCCAAAACCAGTCGCGGCCAGGGTGAGCGTCAGCAACACTTGCGGGTGGGTGAACGCCACCAGCTCGCGCATCACCGTGGCACCCTCGCTAGGCTTGTCGCGTGGCAGGTAGAGCCAAATAAGCGTGACCGTGGTTGCCCCGATCACCCCCACCGACAGAAACAGCACCCGCCAGTTCAGCGACTGCCCGAAATAGGCCATCACCGGCGTACCCAAAAGGGTCGCGACCGTGAGGCCCATCATCACGTAGCCCACCGCCTGGGCCCGCATCTGCACCGGCACCAGCGATGCCGCCACCAAGGCAGAAACGCCGAAATAGGCACCGTGCGGCAGACCCGTCAAAAACCGCAGCACCGTAAAACTCAAGAAATCAGGCGCCATCGCACTGGCCAGGTTGCCCACGGTAAACACCGACATCAAGATCAGCAATAACGAACGGCGGGACGCCTTGGCCCCGGCAATCGCAATCAGCGGCGCACCCACCACCACACCCATGGCGTAGGCGCTGATGACATAACCCGCCTGCGGCGTGGTGACCTGAAACGTGGCAGCCACATCCGGCAGCAGGCCCATGATGGCGAACTCGCCAGTGCCGATACCGAAGCCCCCGCACGCCAGTGCGAGGATGACCAAGACCACCTGAAACCGTGTCAACGGGGTGGCGTCTATTTTTGAATGCATGAATTTCTTGGGAACAGTGCGAGGTGCAGGAGCGCATTCGCTACAAAAACAGGAGCTGCTTGTGCAACATCCACGGGCGCCAGATGCCTAAATGGCTTGGGAAATTACCGTTTTCTCAACCAGCCGGTCGTCGCCCAGCACGATCAGGCTGAACAGCAGCTCATCGAGGTTGGACGCCAACGCGGTCTTGCGAGCCAGGAGCGGCGTGGCTTGGGGGTTGAGGACCACAAAGTCGGCCTCGCAACCGGGCAGCAGGTTGCCCACCGATGGCCCACCGTTTGCACCGTCCAGCCCCAAGGCGCCTGCGGCACCGGCAGTGTGCTGCCACCACAGGTGTTGGGGTGAGAGCGAGAGGCCGGGCTTGGTCTGGCCTTCGCGGCCTACGTAATACGCAGCCAGCATGGTGTGGAAGGGGCTGAACGATGTGCCGCCGCCCACATCGCTGGCCAGGCCGTATTGGTAACCCACGCGGTCAGCGCCTTCGTAATCGAAGAAGCCGCTGCCCAGAAACAGGTTGCTGGTCGGACTGATGGCCGCGGCCGCGCCGGTGTCGCGCATCAGGGCGCGGTCGTCGTCATCGAAGTGGATGCAGTGGGCGTAGATGGCGCGTTCGCGCATCAGGCCGAAATCGTTATAGGTGGCGAGGTAGGAGCGGGACGCCGGGAAAAGCTCGCGCGCCCAGGTGATTTCGTCTTTGTTCTCAGCCACATGGCTTTGGATCCATACATCGCCGTATTGCTTGGCCAACTCGCCCGCGCCGCGCAGCTGTGCATCGGTGCTGGTGGGCGCAAAGCGCGGGGTGATGGCGTAGCCCAGGCGGTCCACGCCATGCCAGCGCTGGATCAGCGACTCGGTATCGCGCAGGCTCTGCTCGGTGCCGCTCACACTGCCCTGCCCCTGGTTCACCAGGTAGTCCGGCGCATGGCGGTCCATCAGCACCAGCCCGGTGATCAGGCGCATGTGCCGGGCTTGTGCCTCGGTGAACAAAGCGTTGACCGACTCGGGGTGCGAGGTGGCAAAGGTGAGCGCCGTGGTGACCCCGTTGCGGAGCAGCTCTGCTACAAAAAACGTAGCTGCTTGCGCACTGTGGTCGGGCGCGGAGAAGCGATTTTCTTCAGGAAAGGTGTAATTCTCCAGCCAGGGCAACAAGCCGCTGGCGGGCGAACCGATCACGTCGATCTGCGGGTAGTGGATGTGCAGGTCAAT